>NZ_CP172598.1:0-144518 GCF_044593955.1 Haloferax sp. S1W | reverse complement strand
CTGAGTCCCGTCTTCAGTCTCTTCGAGTCGAATGGTGCCTCCTTCGGGAATCCGAACGGTGACGAGTCCTCGAACGAGCGGATAATACGCCGTCCCTGTCCAGACCGCCACGTTGGGATTCTTCAGCTGCGCTGATCCATCGGAGAGATTGCGACGCAGCTTCTCGTTGACGTAGAGGTGCCAGGACGTGGCGATGTCGAAGCACGCGAGGACGACCACCTCGCGGTCCCGTGTCTCTCGGGACTCTTGGAGTTCAGGAGTACTTCGAGGCTCGTTGTTGGAACGACCCTGTCGGACCGGGCCATTCCCTTGGCCTCGACACAAACGCCACCTTTGCGAACCAATTATTCCTTAGTAGTCTCTGTCTGAGATGTCTCCGGTGGCTGGATTACGAGGCGTTCGATTCGTGCGTTGTCGATAGCGTCGACGCGAAGGACGTATCCCTGTTGGTCGATGTGGTCACCGACCTCAGGTTCTCGTCCGAGCTGGCTAAAGACGAATCCGCCGATCGTCTCGACCTCATCGGTCTCGAACGTAGCGCCGAGCCGTTCGTTCACGTCTTGAACTGGGACGCCGCCGTCGACGACGTACGTTCCGTCGTCTCGCTGCTCGATAGCGGGACCCTGCGGTGCAGTGTCGAATTCGTCTCGAATGTCGCCGACGATCTCCTCGAGGATGTCCTCGATGGTCACGATCCCCTCAAACGCACCCCATTCGTCGATGACGACGGCGATCTGGCCACCACCGTACGTCTGAAACTCTGCGAGAATCGCGTCGATCCGTCGCGTTTCCGGGACGACAAGGATGTCTCGTGCCAGGTCACGTGCCGTGATTGAGTCGTGCTCTGCTTCGGTTTCGCTCGCCTGAAGGATATCCTTCGCGTGGACGAATCCCACTGGCTGGTTTCCGTCTTCGTCGAGGACGATGTAGCGAGTGTAGGTCCCACTAGCGGCAACCGTACGCAGTTCTGAAAGCACCATCGAGGCGGACACGGTTTCTACATCGGGGCGTGGCACCATGATCTCCCGGGCGAGCGTGTCGCCGAGTTTGAAGACGCTCTCGATCATCTCGACCTCGTCGAGGTCGACGTGTCCTGTTTCCTCAGCGCGCGTGAGAATCATCAGGATCTCTTCCTCGGAATGGGTTTCTTCGCTTTCGGACGCTGGCGAGACGCCGACGAGGCTGGTGAAGTAGTTGGCGGTGCCGTTGAAGACGATGAGGCCGGGCAGGAACAGGTAGTAACAGAACTTCATGAACGGCGCGACGATGAGCGCAACTCGTTCGGCCTCCTGGATGGCGAAGGTCTTCGGTGCGAGTTCGCCGAAGACGACGTGGAGAAACGTGATGAATCCGAACCCCAGCGCGAACGCCACGAGGTGAATCACGCCTGCAGGCAGCAGTTCCCCGAGAATCGGTTCGATGAGTGCTGCGACAGCTGGCTCACCGATCCACCCGAGACCGAGTGAGGAGAGCGTGATCCCGAGTTGGCTAACGGCGAGATAGCCGTCGAGGTTCTCGATAGCGTCCTGTACTAGCCCCGCACCGGGCTTCCCGCGGTCGACGAGCGCGTTCACCCGTGTGGGCCGGATTTTCACGAACGCGAATTCGGCGGCGACGAATACCCCGTTCATGACGACGAGGAAGAAGGCGAGGAACAACCCACCAATAGAGATCAACTCGACCATACTCCCCATTGTCGGGTCAGGGTCTTGTAGGGGGCGGCTCCTACCGCACGACAGTAGTGGCAGTCTCGGTCGCGACCCCCCGAACTCGCAGTCCACGACAGAACGCGATGCTGACTGTCGTGACGACGGTCAGTATGAGCTGCAGCAGTACGTCAACATGCGCTTGAAGTGATCCTGCTCACGACCACCTATCCGAATGCGCCGGAAGCGGTGACGACCTCACTGACGTGACAATAGACAGTCTAATCGGGTTGATGTAGCCGGGTTTATGAATCCGACTTCGTAACGAACCCGTATGCGACATCTCGGACTCAAAATACGGATGGCCATCGTTGGTGTCATCCTCGCTGCGTTCTATCTCGTCGCCGTCGCCGCCGCGATGGTCGTGTTCGGAACCGGAATCTGGCCCATCGCTATCCTCGGCAGTGTCCTCCTAATCGGCGTGCAGTACAAGGTCGGCAAGTGGGCCGCACTCCGCAGCGTCGGGGCCGAAGATATGCCCGAACAGCAGTACAGCTACATCCACCAACGAGTGGAGCAACTGTCCCGAGAGATGGGTATCGAGAAACCGGACCTGAAGGTTGCCCGCATGGGCGTCCCGAACGCGTTCGCCGTCGGCCGAAAGGGCGCCGGCGTCGTCGTCGTCTCCGAGGAACTCATTCAGTTGCTCGACCAGGACGAACTCGAAGGGGTTCTCGCTCACGAACTCGCACACATCGCAAACCGCGACGTCGTCACGATGGTTATCGGGCAGGGCATCGCGTCCATCGTGGCTATCGTCGCCCAGTACCTCGTCCTCTTCACGGGGGACAACGATCTCGCGGACTTTTTCCTCGCAATCGTCGTCGGGAACCTCGTCCAGTTCTTCGTGATGTTGTTCGTACTCGCCATCTCGCGGTACCGCGAGTACGTTGCAGACGCCGACGCGAAGGGAGCCATCGGGAGCGGTGATCCACTGGCTCGCGCTCTGGAGAAAATTCAGCACGGCAACCAGCGTGCCCGCGAGTCGAAGGTCGACGAACAGGTGAGCGCGCTCTGCATCTTCGGTGAGAGCACCGGTCTTCTCACGAAGTTAGTTTCGACACACCCACCTGTCGAAGAACGCATTCAGCGACTCCGCTCGTAGATGCCTGGAATCCGTGAACTCCTCGCGGTTGCACTCGGTATCGGCCTCGGCGTGGTGCTTATTGCAGCGCCGCGGACAGCGCTCCGACTGTCCGTGTTTCTCGGACCACAGCGTCGTCGTCGGGGAGACTACGGGACAGACGACGATATCCCCGAGTTGTGGGCATGGGTCGTCCGGACCCTCGGTATCGCGTGTATCGTCGTCGCTGCGTTCATCGCCTATCAAACGTACGTCTAGTCCTGTCGGAGTTCTCGGCTACTAACTTTGACAGGATTTCGTTCGGTTGATAGTACAAATCGGGGGGAACCATATCCGAGGGTGGAAACCCAGGACAAGGATGACAGTACATTAAATACACTATCTGTCCCTAGTTTGACAATACACTATCCGTCCCTATCGTTTGACAATACACTGGCTGGATACGCTACATAATGGTTGACCCGACAACTGCTCCTCTCGCTGAAACCGTCTCTCATCTCCTGCTCGCGGCTGGTCTCGGCGCGCTTATCGGTCTGGAACGGGAGCAAAGCGAGTCGGGCGGATCGTTCGCCGGGAGCCGAACCTTCCCGCTGATTGCACTCTATGGGGCGCTCGTTCAGGCGTTTTTCCCGGCCGTCCTTCCGCTCGCTGTGGGGACGCTCGTCGTGCCCCTCACCGTTGCCTACGTCGGGAAATCTGGTACGAAGAGGATATCGGCTTGACGACGCTCGTGGCCGCCCTCCTCACAGACGTCCTCGGCGCAATGGCGATGCATTCAGACCAGGGTACGGTCGTCGCTATCATCGCCGGCGGCGCCGTCACAGTGCTCCTCTCGGTGAAGGATCCGATACATGAATTCGCCGATCGGATCGAAGAGAACGAACGGCGAGCGTCGGCGAAGTTTATTCTCGTCGTCCTCGTCGTGCTACCTGCGCTTCCCGACCGATCGCTTGATGCCCTCTATGGGCTCAATCCGCGGTTCATTTGGTTGATGGTCGTCTTCGTCACTGGCCTCGGATTCGTGGCGTATCTGCTCGGGCAAACACTCGGTCCGAACGAGGAATCGCCCTCACGGGGATCGTCGGTGGGTTCGTCTCGTCCACGGCAACCATTGATGAGGAGCACGACGAAGATGGCGACGCCCTCGACGTTCTCGTTCAGTGCGAAGGCTGCCACTCTCGCCACCGCCAGCAACAGGACGATGAAGCTCTTGAACTGGTCAACCAGAACCCCCAACCAGCCCCGCTGTTCGGCTTCGCGCAACGCATTCGGGCCGACCCGCTCGCGCCGTCTTTCGGCTTTGTCCTCGCTCAACCCCTCGGGGTGTAGAGGCGCGAACCGTACTATTATGTCGCCATCGCAGGAATTTACTCCCGGTTGATTCGTGACGACCGTACCCTACGAACCCGTACTGGCACCGCTAGCACTACTCCAGCAGTTTCCCGGGCAACTGCCAGTCTCTGTCGACGTACTCGTGGTTCTTGTGGTCGTCGTCGTCGCGCTCGTCCTGTTCATCTTTCAGCCGGTTTCGATCGACACCACCGCGATCGCCCTGATGGTCGTGTTGATCCTCCTCGGTCCGTGGACGGGCGTCTCCCCCGAGGAAGGCGTCTCGGGCTTCTCGAACCCTGCGACGCTCACCGTGCTGGCGATGTTCATCCTCAGCGAGGGGGTGCGACAGACCGGCGTCATCCAGATCCTCACGCAGAAAATGGAGTCGTTCGCGGGCGACAGCGAATTCCGCCAACTCCTCGCGACGGTCGGACTGGCTGGCCCGTCGGCGGGTTTCGTCAACAACACGCCCATCGTCGCAGTACTCATCCCGGCCGTCACGAACCTCGCCCGAAAGACCGGCACCTCGCCGTCGAAGCTGCTGATCCCCCTCTCCTTCGCCGCGATGCTGGGCGGGATGCTCACCGTCATCGGCACGTCGACGAACCTGCTCGCGAGCCAGATCTGGGCGCAGGTCGGTGGCCCGACCGCGGAACCGTTCTCACTGTTCGAGTTCACGCAGCTCGGCGCCGTCGTGCTGACCGTCGGCATACTGTACCTCCTTACGGTCGGTCGGTATCTCACGCCAGCCCGGATCGCGGCCGAGGGGACCCCCACGGACCAATTCGGCATGGCTGACTACTTGACCGACGTCGTCGTCCACGAGAACTCCGACCTCGTCGGCTCACAGGTACGTGAGGTGCGGCGCGGCGACCTTGACCTGGACGTGTTCGAGATCGTGCGCAACGGCCGCAGCATCGTTCGCGCCCTTTCCAGCGAGCGAATCCGCGCCGGCGACGTCCTCTCGGTCAGAGCAAGCCAGGAGACGCTCGAACAGGTCATCGGGGACGAACACCTCGATTTTCTGCCGGAACTCCTTGACGCCGCAGCGGACGGGGACGAACCGCTCCCCGAGGGATTCGTGCCCGAGCACCACGCGTGGAACCGACCGTCGGCGACACCCAATCCGGCCACGAACGACGACGAGAGAACGGAAAACGTGGAGGAAGCCGAGGACGAAGTTTCGCTCACGGAGATCGTGTTGCTCCCTGGGACGTGGTTGAACAGACGAAACGGCGTCGCGGGATTCGAGCGAACCTACGACGCGACCGTGCTTGCCGTCCGCCGGGGGAACGAGGTGATTCGTCAGCGCCTCCGGGACGTGCGCCTACAGGGCGGTGACGTGTTACTCGTCCAGACGAGCGAGGACGTCCTCAACCGGCTCCGGGATGACAGCAATATCGTCGTCTCCAGTGACAGACGCTGGGAGGATTTCGACCGGACACGGATTCCAATCGCACTGGGCATCGTCGCCGCCGTCGTCGGACTAGCCGCCCTCGAGTACCTCCCGATCATGGTCAGCGCGCTCGCCGGTGTCGTCGCGATGCTCTTTTCGGGTATCCTCCGCCCCGCGGATGCCTACGAGGCCGTCGATTGGGACGTCATCTTCCTGCTCGCTGGCGTCATTCCCCTGGGAACCGCGTTCGAAGCGTCCGGGACCGCGGATCTGATCGCGTCGGGCATCGCCACCGAGGGCACCGTGCTGCCGCCGCTCGTGATGCTCGCGGTATTCTACCTTGGGACCGCGATCATCACGGAAATGATGAGCAACAACGCCAGTATCGTATTGATGCTCCCCATCGCCGTGGAGGTCGCTGGTCAACTCGGTGTCAACGCCTTCGCGTTCGCCCTCGCGGTCACGTTCGCCGCCAGCACGCCGCTACTCAGTCCCGTCGGTTACCAGACGAATCTCATGGTCTATGGCCCCGGCGGGTACAAGTTCACCGACTTCGCGCGGGTCGGTGCCCCGTTACAACTGATACTGACCGTCGTGACCACGGCCGGCATCGCGTTCTTCTGGGGACTGTGACAACATCGAGACTCCGATCCGTACTGGAAACCGGTGTCGCTCGCTGCAGCCACCCCCTACGAGTCCCACACACGACAATGAGGGTGTTGGATCAATCTGCTCCCCATTCGTTTTGACTGTCGAGCCTGTCCGTGAGGGCTTAGTGTGGGACAAGAACCCGCCGAATCAAGTTCATCGTGTGGTTCGGCGACTCGTCCAACGCGCGAAAGAACGTCCAACATGTGCCGATCGAGACTGTGCTGTGTGATCGTGAGCTCGATTCCATGCGGGTGTTCCATACATTCTCGACGTCAACTACCTCATTCCAAAGTTATCCCGATAGTTCTGCTCCTGCTCCCGATCTAGTTCTGCGGCCGAGACAGTCTGTTCTATCGAGAGAGATCTGCTAATACGGGTGGCGCTCCTTTCCCCAGACTCGTGTGCTCCCGCGCCTATATGTGGCTTTGACACGCATCTCTGCGTATGGCCTCCGTTGGCGAGGTGCTCGTTGCGTTCGATGGGACTCCGCTCTCGGAGAAGGCACTGGCGCACGCGCTTGACGTGTACTCGGATGCGTCGATCACCGTCCTCCATGTTGTCGACTACATCGAAGAGAGCTACACCGCGAAATCCACTTTGGTGACATTGGGCCGGTGTACGAAGTTGACTCGGCCAGCGAGAACCTGTACCGAGTCGACATTCACAAGGGGACATGTTCGTGTCCCGACCACCAAAAGCGAGGCGTCGAGTGCAAACACCTCAGACGAGTGCTGTTCGCAATCAAGACGCGGACAGTCCCGAAGCCGAATGGTCGATTTGTAACCTGTGCGGAAGAGACAGAAGGAGTAGGCTGGCAGAGCAACTGACCACGGCTCGGCAAAAGAGATTTGACGTTGTCAGTTACAGAGCCGGCGAGACGACTCTCGTTCACTGTTGCCTCGGAGACTATTTACTGTGGGTGCAGCATCATCACCTATGCCTAGTGACCGACTTACTGTCTCGTTGGATGAACAGTCCCGAGAGGCGTTAGATAGCCTTGCTTCACAAACCGGTCACGGTCAAAGTGAGACCGTTCGACAGGCAATCGTGTTCTATGCAGCGAATTACCAGGTTGCCAGCTCGGAGACGAATGCGGACTTAGAACAGTACCACAACATGCTTTCGGATGGTGAGCATGTGCTCTTAGATATCGACTTCCTTCATGGGCTTCTTGACCACGTCGAAATCACTGAGGAAGAGCCCCATCCAGAGTTCCAGTACGTCATTGACCAGGTCGCAGAATATCACGCAGAAGAGTATCGGACGCGGTTCAACAGTTTAGCAGACATCCTCGACTGGCTCAGCGTGTGTGGGTTTTTGACGGCACGACAGGCCGGAGAGCACACATACCATGTCGTTTTCCCGACCCCCAAAATCAAGTGGTTCATGACGCAGTTCATCCAGAAGAGTACCAGTAAGCTCGACTTCGATGTCGACATCTCGGATGGGGTCTCGAAAATGCTCATCACCGAAGTCTAAGTCTACCATTTAGATTGCCAGCCTGATTTGGTCCCACAAAGAGATGCCTAAACCCCATGCAGTCTGGCGTGTTTCTTCACACAGATTCATACATATGCAGTAGTGATTCTTAAAAACCATTTTTAGGTAGTGCTTCATGATACAAGTTATCAATGAACGGAACTGGCTGGGCACAGACGCTGCTTCAAGCGGGTCTCTGTCCTATAGCAGCTGAACCGAATGGACCTCCAGTGTGGAGGTCGCGATGGTAGGTACAAAAGTCGGTGTCGACGTTGGTGGAACGTTCACCGATATCGTTCTCCTCGTCGACGGTGAGCTGACGACGGCGAAAGTACCATCCACGGCCGACCAGAGTGAAGGCGTCCTTGAGGGTATCCAAAAGGCCTGCACGAAAGCGGGAATTTCGCCGACGACTATCGATGAGTTCTCACACGCGATGACGGTCTCGACAAACGCCCTCCTCGAAGAGACCGGGGCAAACACTGCCCTGATTACGACAGACGGATTCCGTGATATTCTCGAGATTGGCCGTCAAACGCGGCCAAAGCTGTACGACTTAGATATAGAAAAGTCGCCGCCGCTCGTCTCGCGTCACAACCGACTCGAAGTCACAGAACGAACTGGTGTTGACGGAGTTCGGACACCGGTTGACGATGACGAGATTGATGCCCTCATTGAGGAACTTCAGGAGAGAGACATCGAGAGCGTGGCAATCTCACTTCTGCACTCGTATATCGACTCGGTTAACGAGACGAAGATTGCTGACCGGCTTCGTAATGCAACCGACTACAGCATCTCGGCCTCGCATGAAGTTCTCAACGAATTTCGTGAATACGAACGGACGTCGACGACCGTCGTCGACGCGTACGTGACACCCGCAATCGATTCGTACATCCAGCGACTCGAAGAACGGGCTGAGGCGACGGGCCTCCCTGCCCCGCAGATTATGCAGTCCAACGGTGGGATTGCCGACGCAGCGTCGATCCGGGAACACGCTGTCCAGACCGCACTCTCCGGGCCAGCCGCAGGCGTCGTTGGTGCACGTCGAACCGCTACGCCCGTCGCAGACGACTTGGAACTGGCCGGACTCGTGACCTTCGACATGGGGGGAACCTCAAGCGACGTGAGTCTTGTTCGTGATGGTGCCGTCGAGCGGACGACATCGAGCGAAATTAACGGGTACCCAATCTGCGTGCCGATGGTCGACGTGACGACCGTGGGATCGGGTGGTGGGAGTATTGCGTGGGTCGATGCTGGCGGTGCACTTCGCGTTGGCCCAGAGTCTGCTGGCTCGGAGCCTGGACCAGCGTGTTACGGTCGCGGTGGCGAACACCCCACAGTCACTGATGCAAACCTGCTTCTCGGGTACCTCAGCGAAGACACCAACCTCGGTGGCGAACTCAAGCTCGACAAGCAGGCGGCGACAGACGCACTAGGAAGACTCGCGGCCGAAGCTGATCTCGGCTCTGCGTTCGAGGCAGCGAAAGGAGTGTTCAGAATCGCGAACGCGAATATGGCGCGTGCAATTCGCTCGGTGACAGTCGAGCGCGGACATGACCCGCGTGAATTCGGCATAGTCGCCTTCGGTGGTGCAGGTCCAATGCATGCTGCAGCGCTCGCAGACAGCCTGGATGTCGGGACGGTCGTCGTCCCGCTTGCGGGTGGTGTCCTATCGGCCTACGGCCTGCTCGATGCCGATGAAAAGTACGACGCTGTCCAAACATATCGAACGTACCTCGCAGACACGACGCCAGCAAAACTCGAAGCGATGTACGACGCCCTCTGTGACGAAGTACCGGTCTCGGTCTCTCACGGAGATGTCACCGTATCGCGGTCAGCAGACCTGCGGTACCGTGGACAGAGCTTCGAACTCCAGATTCCGGTCGATGAGTCAGTGTCAATCGAATCACTTTGTTCGCGATTCAAGGACGAACACGAACGGGTGTATGGGTATACCGCGGCTGAACCAGTTGAACTGGTGAACCTTCGCGTGACTGCATCGATACCCCGGAGTGCCCCTGCGACTGACTTTACCGGTGGTGATTTCGTCCAAACCAGTGAGCACGTCGCCGTCTTCAGTGGCGATCGGTACGACACTCCGGTGTACGACCGCCGGACGATCCCTGCCGGAGTCCAGTTCTCGGGGCCAGCCATTTTGGAACAAGACGAAAGTACGACCGTAGTCCCTCCTGAATGGGACGGAACAATCAGAACCGACGGTACGCTCGTCCTCACGGAGGGTAACCAATGACTGACACAATCGACTCGGTGACACTTGAGGTATTTCGCAACCAGCTTGAGAGTATTGCAGAGGAGATGGGTCAGGTGCTCATCAGAAGTGCCTACTCACCGAATATCAAAGAGCGTCAAGACTGTTCGACCGCATTATTCGATGCCGAGGGGCGAATCGTCGCACAAGCAGAACACATCCCGGTCCACCTCGGTGCAATGCCCGATGCGGTGGACGCGATTCAGTCGCACGATCCACAACCGGGTGATGCGTACATTCTGAACGATCCGTTTGAAGGCGGAACGCACCTGCCGGACATTACGATTATCTCAACGCTTGCACCACGTGATGAAATCGTTGGGTACGCCGTCACCAGAGCACACCACGCCGATGTCGGTGGATCCACGCCAGGGAGTATGCCTGCGGGGGCATCAGAGATTTATCAAGAGGGAATTCGTCTTCCCGGCGTTCGGCTTCGTAAGGCAGGAACGCTCAACGAGGATGTCATGGGCCTCATTTTGGCCAACGTCCGGAACCAAAACGAACGAAAAGCCGATTTACGAGCCCAACTCGCAGCGCACGACCGTGCCGAAGAGCGACTCGCCGAGTTACTCGACGAACACGGAGAATCACGAGTATCTGCCGCATTTGATGCGGTAATTGACTACTCCCGAAAACGCATGGAAACCGAGTTGAGTGCGTTCCCTGATGGGGTGTACACCGCGCGAGACGTACTCGAAGGTGACGGTGTGACTGACGACGACATCCCGATTGAAACGACGGTCACCGTCGATGGAACTACCGTTGGTGTTGACTTCGAGGGGACTGCCCCACAGTGTGAGGGGAATATGAATGCGCCACTGGCAGTCGCGAAAAGTGCGGTGTACTTCGTCGTTCGGAGCATCACCAATCCCGAAATCCCACCCAATCACGGCAGTTACGAAGCAATCGAGGTGACTGCCCCGTCTGGAACAGTTGTTAATCCTGAGCCCCCAGCAGCAGTTGTCGGTGGCAACGTCGAGACGAGCCAACGTATCACCGATGTCGTATTCACCGCATTCGCGAAGGGTGTTCCAGAGCGCGTGCCAGCGAACTCACAGGGAACGATGAACAACGTCATCATCGGAAATCGACAGGATGGCGGATTCACGTACTACGAAACCATCGCTGGCGGGTTCGGCGGTCGACCGACAAAAGACGGGATGGATGGTGTACAGGTCGGGATGACGAACACGCTCAACACGCCGATTGAGGCGCTAGAGTCGGAGTATCCACTCTTCGTCGAGGAATATTCGTTCAGACCTGATAGTGGCGGAGATGGAGCGCACCGTGGTGGACTCGGACTCACGCGTGCGGTGACTGTCGAAACAGATGCAGTCGTCTCGTTGTTGACAGAGCGACGACGACACCCACCGAACGGTGCAGCAGGGGGCGAGCCAGGAGCACCAGGCGAAAACCGAATCGGCGGCGAGAAGGTTCCCGCGAAGACGACGCGTGAAGTGACTGCCGGAACGACGATCGAAATTCGAACCCCGGGAGGCGGTGGCTACGGTGACCCCGATGAACGACCAGCCGAAGCGAGACGAAGAGACAGACACAACGGGAAGGTGACTGCTGATGACGACGGCGTAAGTGACCAGTCCCATGAGTGACGACGCACCTGCGCCTGTCTGGCTTCACGAACTCACATGGCCTGCCGTCGAGTCCTACCTGGAGTCGGAACCGACACCGACCGTACTTGTTCCAGTTGGCTCGACAGAACAACATGGTCCGCATCTCCCTCTCGGCGTTGATGGGTTCCAAGCACGGTCACTCGCCGAAGAGATCGCCGTCGCTACGGATGTCCTCACTGCACCGCCACTCTGGTATGGCGACGCTGACCATCACCTCGGCTTTCCGGGAACCATTTCGTTGTCGACAGACACCGTCGTATCTGTCCTGTCGGATATCTACGACAGCCTCGCCAACCATGGGTTCGTGAATATTATCACCGTGAATGGTCACCGGATTGCCAACCTAACCGCGATTCGGATCGCGATGGACCGCGCAAACCGTACCCATCCAGACGCTTCATTTGCTGCAATTGACCCGCTTCGTATCGGCATTGATGCCCACCGACGACTGCGTGACGGTGACTCTGAAGATGGGATGCACGGCGGCGAGTTCGAAACGTCATTCATGCTCGCAAACCATCCAGAACTGGTACGGGAAGCCGAATTCACGCGTGAAGTCACCGAAACAGAGCCATACCAGAGTGACGACCTCGTCTCACTCACCGACTCGGTGATTCGACCGCACGGGCGACGGACACCTGAGGACGGGTCCCTCGGCCACGTCGGCGACCCGACGAACGCGAGCGCAGAAAAGGGCGACGAACTCTGGGCCGAGCTCGTCGCCAACGCTGCCGACTTTATTGACTCCCTGCGGTAACACTGCAGGTGCCACTCCTTTAGCTACACAGCCACATGACCGCACCCGATACACTCACAGACGAAGCAATGCGCATCGACTACGAACTTACGATTCCAGTCGAAGACACAACCGTCCACGCAACGCGATACGAACCAGCACATGGGGCAGCGCCACGTCCGGTGGTCCTCACGTTCACGCCATATCACAAAGACGACCTTTCGTGTGGTCCAGACCGACTCATCTCATCGCTCGTCGAACACGGGTATGATGTCGTCGTCGCAGATCTCGTTGGCACTGGCGCGTCACCTGGACTGGCTAGTGAACCGTTCTCTCCAGCAGAAGGAATCCATGGTGCAACCGTCGTCGAGTGGCTTGCAGCGCGGGAGTGGTGTACTGGTGCCGTGGGCGTGATTGGAAAGTCATACCCCGGGACGACCGCACTCGAAATCGCCGCAGAGAACCCAGACGGGTTGGAGACAATCGTTCCGATTCATGCACCGACACGGATCTACGACAGCTATTTCGATGGGGGTGCCTTGGCGCTTCTCCGAACGTGCGGTCTGTGGGCACCGAATTTCGAATATCTTCCTGCACAACCACCAGCACACCGTGGTGGAGACGGGCAATGGGCAACTACCTGGGACGACCGACTTGAAGCGTTAGCTGACCGCAAGCCGTACCTCTTTCAGTATCTGTCCCATTCGACGAAAGACGAATATTGGGCAAGGAAAGACGTTCCAATCGATCAGATTACGACGCCGACGCTCGCAGTCGGCGGTTATCAAGACGCGTTCGCCGAGTCGACAATCGAGTACGCCTCAGAGACCGACGCACCGACGCGTCTCATTCTCGGGCCGTGGCGCCATACTCTTCCGGAAGATGGTGAAACCGGACAAATTGATTTTGTCGGCGAGGTTGCCGCGTGGTTCGATACGTATCTCCGAGATGGGGACACCACCAACGAGATCCCGCCGGTTCGTCACTGGACTGCAACACCGACTGAGTCTGACCCACTCGCGGGATGCTGGCGGGGTCGCGACAGATGGCCACAAGCAGTTCCTGGTGTCGACGCTGACGATTGTACGTCATTTGTCGTGTCCAAGGATGGGCTGACCACCGAGCGACCAGAGAGTCCGCTCATCGAAACGTGGGGTACGGACTTCGGTGTCGGTGTCAACTCGATTGGGTTCGAGATTCCTGACGGGACCAGCCTCGACACTACCCCTGACGACATCCGATCTCTTACCTACGAGACGGCAGCGTTGTCCTCGCCGTTCGAACTCACTGGGTCCGGGTCTGTGCAGTTGACCGTTGTTCCAGAGGGACATGATCAGTTGGTCGCCGTTCGCCTCGTCGATGTCGCCCCGGATGAGTCGGCACAACTGGTCACGCATGGCGTCATCCGAGCGAGCATGGCCCATGACGAAATCGACCCAACAGGCCATTACGGCGCCGTACCAGAACCATTGACCCAGGGTGAACCGGTCACTGTTGAGGTCTCGCTTCGTCCGACATCACATGTGTTCAAGCCTAGTCACCAACTCCGGCTGGCAGTCAGTGGCGCGTTCTTCCCGTACGTGTTACCCCCAGCCGAAAGTGGTGAGTTCGAGCTCCACTCAACTGCCGACGCACCGTCGGTGTGTGTGCTTCCAGGTGGCTTCCGTGATGACTGTTCGTTCAGCGACGACTACTCGTTTGCACCGCCCCAGCCTGACGAATCGAACCCGGTCGCCAGCGTTGACTGGGAGACAACAGAGAACCATTCGAACGATGTCGTCTCTGTCGCTCTCTCACAGGCGTACGAGAAGGTACTCCCGTGGGCGACGTTCGGCTACGAGATGAACGTCGACGCACGCACCCACCGCGATGATCCGGCATCAGCGACTGTCAAGCGAGTCACGACGACGACGCTTACGTACCCAACCGAGACGGTCGTGACGTGTGTCGAGACCACAATGTCTGTAGATGTCGCAACCGCTACGTACCACGTCACTGTCGACGGAACGACGGTGTTCGAAGACCACAAACGCTGGACACCGGGACCAAACGAAGACAACCGTCTCTGACAGGGGGTGTCCAGACAGGGACCTGCCTCCGTGCGGTGTGTTTCTCGTTTGGTGAACAGAATTTATCGGCCCATGAGGTGAGCCTCCCGCACCAAGCGTTAGCCAGGGCGCGGAGTTGTGTCAGCCCGCCCGGTTACGGTCGGTGGACGGGCTCAACTTCGTGGCACTCTGTCCAGCGGGTGGTTTCGTCTTCTGATGGGACAGTTCGCCACTCCGGCCCGACCGATTTGCAGTGTTCTGTCGCAAGTGGACAGCGTGGATGGAACCGACAGCCACTGGGAAGGTCTACTGGCTCTGGGACCTCAGACCCAATCCCAGCGGTTTCTAACGGTTCAGTTGGGTCTGGGGACGGGATACTCTCGATGAGTGCCCGTGAGTACGGGTGTTTCGGATCGTCGATGAGGTGGTCTGCGTCGCCCATTTCGACGATACGGCCGAGATACATCACTCCAATTCGGTCGCTCAGGTACCGGGCTGCGCCAATGTCGTGAGTAATAATGAAAAACGAGATGTTGCGTTCGTGTCGGAGTTCATCGATGAGGTCAAGGACACGAGCACGGACGCTGGCGTCGAGCATACTCGACGGTTCATCGGCGACAATGAACTCTGGGTTGAGCACGAGCGCTCTCGCGAACAACACACGCTGGAGTTGTCCTCCACTAAGCTCTTCGGGGTATCTGTCGAGGAAGTCATTGACCGGAAGTAAGTTAACGTCCGTGAGCGCCTGCTCAATTCGGGCGCGCTGTTCACTCGGCGTGTTGATGCCGTGAATTTCGAGCGGTTGTTTGAGCAGGCCGTAAATCGTCCGCTTCGGGTTGAGTGCCTCGAAGGGGTCTTGGTAGACGATTTGCATCTGTTGGCGGAGCTGCTGCATCTCGCTTCTCGAAAGTGTCGCAAGGTCTTTTCCTTTGAACCTGATCGAGCCGCCAGTCGGTTCGTTTATCCGAAGTAGTGTCTTTCCGAGGGTCGTTTTCCCACAGCCCGACTCTCCAACGACCGAGAAGATTTCGCCTTTGTCGATAGAGAGGCTGATCCCATCGACAGCGCGAACGCGCTTATCATCGGTGAAGAGCGATTGGATCCATCCTGCGCTTTTCACGTAGTGTTTTTCGAGATCGGTGATCTCCAGAATCGTCTCGTCGGTCGTGCCATTGGCTGTGTCCTCTGTTCTGCTGGCGTCCGAGTATGTACTCATTTTCCGACCTCCTCGTGGTGGTAGCAGGCGGTCTGATGGTTCGGTGCAAGTTGTTCAAGCGGTGGATGCGATTCGGTACAGTCGTCGGTTGCGAGATCACATCGCTCGGCAAACCGGCAACCAGTCGGTGGGTCACGGAGGTTTGGAGGATTACCGGGGATCGTTTCGACTTGTTCTGGTGGTCGCCGGGGGTCGATGAGGCTCCGAAGCAGTCGGTCTGTGTAGGGATGTGACGGTGACTCATACAGCACCTCTGACGGTGCCGACTCGACGATCCGGCCACCATACATGACGCCAATGCGGTCGGCGAGTTTCATAATCGACGCCAGATTGTGAGAGATGACTATCATGCCGAAGTCCAACTCGTCTTGAAGGTCTTGGAGCATATTGAGTACCTCAGCCTGCACGATGACGTCAAGCGCAGTCGTTGGCTCATCGGCGATAAGCAGGTCAGGGTCACATGAGACGGCCATCGCAATCGCCGCTCGCTGCTTCATCCCACCGCTAAGCTCGTGTGGATACTGACTTGCGAGGTCTGGCTGGAGGTTAACTTGCTCTAGGAGTGTTGCAACTCTGTTATCTCGTTCGTCTTCTGGAACGACATCGTGAATACGAAGCGCTTCGGCAATCTGTTCACCAATCGTCTTGACCGGGTTGAACGCATTTAGCGCACCCTGGTAGATCATCGAGATGTCAGCCCACTGAATGTCTTTGATGGCAGATTTCGGAAGCTGGGCAATGTCCCGACCCTTGAAGTCGATGTGTCCGTCGACAATTTCTCCCTGCGGTGGCAGTGCTCGGATGAGGCTCAAGCCGAGCGTTGATTTTCCACAGCCGGATTCGCCGACGAGACCGTACGTTTCGCCCCGCTTGATCTCGAAGTCGACGCCATCGACGGCTCTGACCGGTGCGTCGGCGTCGTCACTTCGGTAATACGTCGACAACCCGCGAACTGTGAGGAGGCTGTCGGTGGTCTGTTTGGTCGTGTGCAGCGTCTGGTTACTCATACTGTGGTCTGGTCGTGTAGGTAGTTGGTTGGCTACGCGCGTCGCGACAGGTTGAGGTGGGGAGCATCAGTCATCCCCCCAGGTACGCCGCTGGAGCCGCGGGTTGAGGACTTCATCAAGTGCACTGCCGACGAGGATAAACCCGAACGCCGCAACGACGATTCCGAAGCCAGGGAGGATCATCCACCACCACGCACCGCTGCTCAGCGCGGCTTGCTTCTGTGCGAAGTACAGCATTGTCCCCCAAGAGATACGGCTGGTGTCTCCCAGCCCGAGGAAACCAATTGCGGCCTCCATCAAGATCGTGTACACCATCTGCAGAATACCGTTTGCAAAGACAATGGGGAGGACATTCGGCAGTATCTCGTCTTTCATGATGGTCACGTCAGAGGCTCCAAGTGCCATGGTCGACTCGACGAAGTCATTCTCACGAACGCTGAGCGTCTTTGCCTTGATCGTACGCGCTGGAATGGGCCATGACAGCAACGACAGGATGAGAATAATGTTCCAGATGCTGCTGCCTGCGTACGCGGCGAACACGACAACGAGGATGAATGGTGGGAAGACCAGACTCATGTCGATCGCCGTGGTGATCCAGCGGCCAATTCGCCCTCGGTAGTAACCTGCCGGAATCCCGATCAGTGTCGCGACGAGCGTTGCGACGACCCCACTCGTTACGCCGACAAGCAGTGAGATGCGCCCACCGTAGAGGAACCGTGAGAGAACGTCTCGGCCGAGGTCGTCAGTTCCGAACAGATGGGCTGCAGAGGGACTCTCAAGCACGCCACCGACGCCGTACTTCATTGGGTCATACGGAGCTAACAGTGGTGCGGCGACGCTCATAACGATGATACCGCCAAGCAGCAGTGTCCCAGCAAGCCCCTTTTTGTTTTGCAGGAAGGCTTTTGCGACTGCTCCCACACGCTGGAGGCCTCTCAAAACGGCCGCACGTCGAGTATCGTCGACAGTACTCATTGGCTCCCTCCAATCCGCGGGTCAATCACAGTGTACAGTACTTCCGCGAGGAACATCGAGCCGAGAACCATCACCGCCAGGAAGAAGAACGTCGCCTGGATGACGGGGTAGTCACGCGCCAAAACGGCGTCGAACATCAACTTCCCCATTCCGGGGTAGCTAAAGACGGTTTCAACGAGAACAGCGCCACCGGCCAAGCGACCGATTTGGAAGCCGAGTTGGGTGAGCACTGGTGGGAACGCAGGCGGGACTGCGTGGCTAAACAGTACTTGGCGCTCAGTGAGCCCCTTGCTTTCTGCGATCGTGATGTAGTTTTCTGGCAGGATATCGAGGAGGCTGCCACGCATGAGGAACGTATAGCCTGCGAGGAAGTATGCAGCCATTGTAACCACTGGCAGGAACGTGTGGTACGTCAAGTCGATAAACTGCTCAACGGGGTTCGAATACGCCGCTCCTGCAGTCAGTGCTCCCGAGATTGGGAACAGTGGAATGACGTATCCAAAGAGGAACGCCAGTAGAATCCCTAACCAAAACGTGGGAATCGACCGGAAGAACAGCGATAACTGTGTCAACAGGAGATCCTCGCGCTTTCCGAAGTTCCACGCAGCATATGCTCCGAGTGGAATCCCAATCGCGACGCTCACCGTCACGCTCGCACCCATCAAGTAGAGCGTTCTCGGGAGGCGGTCGATGATGAGCTCCATTACAGGTGTGGGGTAGCGAGCGAACGAGACGCCGAAGTCACCCGTGAGTGTGTTTGTGAGGTATAGGAGGAACTGCTCCCAGATCGGTTTTGTCAGTCCGAACTCTCTGAGGAGAGCCCGCTTTGCTTCTTCGGTGAATCCTGGTCCGACGAATCGCGTCGTCGGGTCACCCGGCATGAGCCGGGGAATCGCGAAGTTAGCGACTAGAATTGCGAAAAACGCAATTCCGTAGTTTCGTATCCGTGTGGCGATGTATGCTTTTTTTGAAGATGTGGTTGACATGCGTGAAAATGTGATACTGTTTGGAGGGCGGCGTGGTGTCGTTACTTTGGATCGAGCTTGACTATCGGTCCCGTCCCCTGCTTGAGCCCGTATGGGCTTTGCATACCGTAGCGTGGAATCGGATTGAAGTTCTTCCAGGCTTCAGAGCGGACTGCATGCAGGAGTTGCGGGTAGAACAACACAACCCACGGAACCTCTTCTGTGAGGATGTCTTGTGCGTCGTAGAGGATCTGCTGACGTTCCTTGGTATCCGTTGCCCGACGCTGTTGTTTCATCAGCTCGTCGAACTCGGCGCTTTCGTACTCGGTGGTGTTGAGCGACCCCATCTCTTCGAACACTGGTGACAGGAACGGGTCTGGGTCGAACCAGACACGCCAGGTATTGAGGCTAAGGTCGTAGTCGTGTTCAACGGTCACCTTCTGGTCGTGCGCGTTCGACTCCATGGAGTCGACATTGATCGTAATCCCAACCTCGCCAAGTTGGCGTGCTAAGACCTCGGCAATGCGCGGCCAGTTACCCGTATTCGGAATTGAGAGCGTGAATTCAACGGGGTTTCCGTTGGGACCAACACGACCATTGCCCTGTTTGGTGTAGCCGTTGTCCTCTAGGATAGTTCTTGCTTGTTCGAGGTTGTGCTTGTAGCTGTTACTATCTGGGTTGTGGTAATACTCCAGTCCCGGCGGAATTGGTGAGTAACCGGGCGTGGCGTAGCCACCGACAACGAGTTCAGCAATCGTGTCACGATCAAGCGCGTACGCCATTGCCTGCCGGAGCGCCTTGTCAGACAGCATCTCTCGACTCGTGTTGATGCCGAGGTAGGTCACGTACGTTGACCCTGCTTCGACGACACTCAAGTTACCCGAGTTCTCGACATCGGAGACGTACTGCCCAGGCTGGAGGCGAAGCATGTCGCCGTTACCCTGCTTCATGTTGAGAATCTGGGAGTCTGTTGATGAGACGATTTTGACAACTGCCTTATCGTAGTCGGGCGCTTCGCCCCAGTAGTTATCGTCGACTGAGAACTTGAGGTACTGGTCTTGCTGCCGGTTTTCGAATTTGAACGGGCCGCTCCCGATGGGATTTTCGGTGTTGGTCTCATCTGCCGGATTGTCGAACTCGGACCAGATGTGCTTCGGAATGACCATTCCGAGGTCAGCTAACACGAGTGGTAATGGCGCGTATGGCTGCGTGAGCGGCGTGACGACCGTGTACTCGTCTTCCACCGTGATCTCGCTTGGGTCCGCAATAACACTCGACAGGGAACCTAGATACGGCCACTCGTACTCTTTGATTGTTTTGAACGTGAAGGCGACGTCCTCAGCAGTCAGTGGCTCTCCGTCGTGCCACGTGATTCCCTCTTTGATGTACCACGTGTAGGTGGCGCCGTCATCCGACGTTTCCCAGCTATCGGCCACATGGCCGATTGCACGAGCTTTATCGTCCACGCTCGTCAGCGGCTCGTACATCATCCGAACCGCGTCGTAGTCGGGGATTGTCAGCCACCCAAGAGGATTGATGTTATTGATTCCTCCTGGCCAAATGACGCTAAGTTCGGAATCACCAGCTCCAGAGGAATTGTTGGTTTCGCCTGTCTCTGTTCCGCTCCCTGAATTTCCGGTGTTCGGACTGTTGGTTGTTGACCCACCGTTTCCGGTACATCCCGCAAGCATAGCCGTCGTAGTGCTCGCGCCAGCGACGCGCATGAACTTACGGCGGTCCAGCCTGATGCGTTCTTTGATATCTTTTGACATGGTATTCGCGAAATTCCGTTGTTTTCGATTAGCTTCCTCACAAGCCTGGACGGACATCCCATTTGAGGGATGTGAGACCAGTCCCATTGTGAGCCACTGTCAAGCGAAGGAAGAGACAGTAGTCAATATATTAAAATTAGTTGTGATAAGTGAATCAAATTCGCACTGATAGCACGGGACGTATGAAAAGTTCATAATCAAACTGCAGCACCAGTTGTCGAGCTAGCGAACATGGCGAAAATAATACAAAAACGGAGTGGTTTCAGGATGTCATTGCGGTCAATACGGCGATGGCTACTGATTGGCGTGTTCTTGCTCGGGATTGGAGTGATTACGCTCGCGGATATCGCATACACTGTCTCGAACTACGAAGGCGGAGTTATCCCGGCCGCCGTAGGGGTAACTGGTGGCGGTATCGCACTGGGTGTTGGTGTGAAGGTACTCGGGAGTTTTTCAACGACAGAGTGACCCAGACGCGCTCTCTATTCTCCCCTAGCTGGTTCCAACGGAGTGCGGTCGAGACCCACCGTATCATAGTCCTGTTCGCTAGAGAGAACCTCCTCCCCGCTCGTGGCAATCATGCCTGCATGAAGCGCATCGAACGGTGTCAACTGGTATTCTTCCAAGAAAGCGGCCGCCGCGAGAACTGCATCCTCGTGTTCCGTCGGCGTTATTGGAACGAGTTCGAGAAGATTCGCAATCGCTCGTGGGGTGTCGATATCGTACGCAGACTGTTCGCGGTCGTAGAAGAGCACCAGAACTTCTGCGTAGGCCAGAATCGAGGTGTGGATGTCGTCCCGCTCATCGAGCGCTTCGAGTGCCGACTCGCGCAACCAGTCTTCGTTCTTCACGAGCGCAGTCAGGAAGTCTGTCTCGACGTACACGGATCAGGCCTCTCGATTCGCTGACCGCTCTTCGTCCTCGGCGTCAATCTCCTCGGAGAGTGCTCTCCTCGCTTCCTCTTTGAGTTCGTCTGCGTCAGTCCCCTCGAAGGCGTCGCCAACTGCCTCACGAAGTCCCGCTAACGGGTCGTCGTCAACCGGGAAGAGTGCGACGTGACTCGGCAGTTCGACGATGCGGTATCGTTCGCCGAACCGGGACCGGACGTCCTTCGGGAGGTAGATTCTCCCGCGTTCGTCCGTCGATTTCGACATGGTCCAGCTTGTACGGGAAGAATCAAAAATCTTCCCGTTATTCTTTTTCTTCTCCCACTAACTCGGCATCAGCTATCGGGTGGCGTCGGTACAGTACAAATCGCCAGACTGCACGCCGATTACAACGATTCTGCCACAACCCATGACGCATTCCCGTCGGGTCCGTTCGCTTCGCTCACTCCCCCGACGTACTCACACTCGCTTCCGCTCGCGCGAGTCCCGTCGGGTCCGTATACTTCTGGAACGCTTCAGAACCAAAGAGCGAGTGCTGTAACTGGTGATTGACCTCCTCCCGCGCCTAAAGGCGCGGGTGTGCGCTCGCACTATGTATCAATTTCAATCTCGATCTGGGCTTCGATGTCTTTCGGTGGTGAATGACCTTGTTGATGGAATGCAAGGAGATTGTCTTAGACGTAGTTGAGCCGACTGCGGCAGACGACGAAATACGAGTCTGGTGGGCACAGTCGGTCGTTGCAGTCTCGGCCGCGACAGTGTGACAAGCGGGCCATAGCCTTGATTCCAGATTGTTCAAAAACTATTCCATTTTGACTAGTTAATCTGTATTGGGTGTCTATACGGAACTTTTATGTTCCATTGTATCTCTGTGAGAATGTGTAACGCATGCCGAGGAAAGATATCACACAGATACGGTCGCAAGTTGGGTCGGAGTCGGTCCGCTCTCGCTTTGGTGACCCGAAGAGTCGTCGAAACTTCCTCAAAGCCCTCGGGACAGCGGGTATCGCCGGGCTCGCTGGCTGTTCCGGCGGTGGAGAGAGTTACGACGGCGAAGAACAGACCATGACCTCGAGCGGCGATTCCGAGGGAACGGAGACAGGGATGTCGTCCGGCAGCGATTCCAGTGGCTCGATGCTCCGGATGAGCGCGACCCAGCGCTTCGGGACCATCGACCCTGCGAAGGGGACAGACTACACGCAGGTGCTCGCGTTGGTCAACCTCTACGACCCGCTCGTGTTCCCCGACACGGAGGGGAACCTGCAGCCGCACCTCGCAGAGGACTGGACAGTCTCGGACGACAACAAGACCTACACGTTCACGCTCAGGGAGGGCGTGACGTTCCACAGCGGCAACCCCGTCACGGCAGAGGACGTCCAATTCTCGGCCGAGCGGTTCCTCGATATCAACCAGGGTTACTCGTCGCTGCTTGGAAACGTCCTCTCGAAGGAGAACGTGACCGTCGAGGACGATCGGACGGTGTCGTTCACACTCGACCGCGTCCACTCGCCGTTCCTCGCGACGCTCGTGTTGCTGTTCGTCGTGGACAAACAGCTCGTTCTCGACAACGCTGAAGACGGCGACTTCGGCAACCGCGGCGACTACGGTCAGTCGTTCCTCAACGACAGCGACGCCGGCTCCGGCCCGTACGAACTCGCGGGGTTCGAGCGGCAGGCGCAGATTTCGTTCAGCCGCTACGCCGACTACTGGGGGTCGTTCAAAGACAGAGTGTACGACAACGTCACCGTCCAGATCATCACCAACGATCCGACCGTCCGCTCGCTGATGAAGACGGGCGAACTTGACATGTCGAGCCAGTTCCAAAGCGAGGAGACCTACGAGGCGCTCGCGGCCGAAGACGACATCCGCGTCGAATCGGTCCCGACGGTGACGACGTTCTACTTCAAAATCAACACCCAGAAGGCCCCGACCGACGACCCCGCCGTCCGCGAGGCGATGGCCTACGGCTTCGACTACGAGACGGCGCGCAACGAAATTGCGCCGGGGTCGCTCCCCGCACAGGGACCGCTCCCGACGTCGTTCGGCGTCCACAACGACGACATCGTCCAGCCGACCTACGACCCCGAGAAGGCGCGGCAGATTCTCGCCGACGCCGGCTATGAGGAGGGAGATATCACCGTCCAGAACACCTATGTGAAGGACTACGGCCTCGAGGAGAAGATGGGACTTCTCTTCCAGCAGAACATGGACGAAATCGGCATCAACGTCGAGTTGAACCCGCAGACGTGGGGGACGATGACCGAACTCGCCACGAGCGTCGAACAGACGCCGCACATCAACCAGGTGTTCTACGGGCCGGTGTACCCCTCGCCCGACACGGTGTTCTACAACCAGTACCACTCCGAGGCCGCGTCGACGTGGATGAGCATGGAACACCTCGAAGACGAGACGGTCGACACCCTCATCGACGAGGCACGCTCGACGGTCGACGCCGACGCCCGCGCCGAACTGTACGCCGAGGTGCAAGAACGCATCGCGAACCAGTACCCCGACCTGTTCATCTTCGTCCAGTCGAAGAAGCACGCCTTCGCCGACGACGTGAAGGGCTACACCTTCCGGCCGTCGATGAGCTTCGACTACTGGTTCCCCGACTTCTACCAAGAATGAAGTACTGGCAGTATCTCGTGCGCCGGCTCGCGGGCATCCTCGTGAGTCTCATCGGCCTGTCGATAATCATCTTCACCACGTCACGAGTGCTCCCCGGGAACCCCGCGCGAATGGCCCTCGGCGCGCTCGCGTCGGAAGAACAGGTGCAGGCGCTCGCCACCGAGATGGGGCTGAACAAGCCGATTCCCCTACAGTACCTCGACTACATGCGGGGGCTGCTCGTCGGCGACCTCGGGACGAGCCTCGAGACGAAGCGCGCGGTCAGCACCGACATCGTCTACTACCTGCCGGCGACGCTCGAACTCATCACGGTGTCGATGTTCCTCACCGTCGTCATCGGGATTCCGCTCGGCGTTATCGCCGCGCAGAATAAAGACGGGCTCACCGACAACGCGACGCGGCTCGTCGCGTTCTTCAGCGTGAGCGTGCCCGGCTTCTTCATCGCGATCATGTTCCAGCTGATATTCGGCTACCTGCTCGAATGGCTCCCCATCACGGGACGGCTCGGCTCGGAGTTCGGTGCCGGCGTCTCGCGGTTCACGGGCTTCCTGCTCGTGGACACCTTGCTGTCGGGGAATCTCGCGGCCCATGTCGACGCGTGGGCGCACATCATCCTCCCGGCGCTCGCGCTCTCGCTCGCCGGCATCGGACAGGTGATGCGCATCACCCGGTCGAGTATGATCGACGTGAAAGATCAGGACTACGTCGAGGCCGAACGCGGCTTCGGGCTCCCCTCGTGGCTCGTCACGTACAAGTACACGCTCAAGAATGCGTTCATCCCGACGCTCACGATTCTGGGGCTGCTGTACGCCTCGCTTCTGGGGAACGCGTTCCTCATCGAACTCGTCTACTCGTGGCCCGGCCTCGCGTCCTACGGTGTCACCGCGGTGCTGAACAACGACTTCAACGCCGTCGTCGGCGTCACGATGACCATCGGCGTCGCGTTCGTGAGCATCAACTTCCTCGTGGACGTCCTGTTGGGTCGCGTTGACCCGCGCATCAGACTGGCGATGGAGGAGGCGACATGAGCACCGAGTCAGCGGGCGTCCTCGACCGGTTCGTCTCGGCCGAGCGCCGCGAACTCTGGCAGCGGTCGTGGAAGCGCTTTACGAGCAGGCCGATGAGCGTCGTCGGCCTCGGCATCATCGTCGCCATCGTCCTGCTCGCCGTCTTCGCGCCTGTCGTCGCGCCGTACCCCGAACACGCAGGGAAGTTCACCGACTTCTCGAACACGCTCCAGCCGCCGAGCCTCGACCACCCGTTGGGGACCGACCACGTCGGCCGCGACGTGCTCTCACGCATCCTCTTCGGCTACCGGCTGTCGCTCATGCTCGTGGCCGTCGTCCTCGGCTTCGGCGTCCCCGTGGGCGTGCTGCTCGGCCTCGTCGCCGGCTACTACGGTGGCTGGGTCGAGACGATTATCATGCGGGCGACCGATACGGCGCTCGCCTTACCGCCGCTCGTGATGGCGTTGGCAATCACGTCGGCCTTAGAGCCGACGCTGACGAACGCGATGATAGCCATCGCGGCGCTGTGGTGGACGTGGCACGCCCGCCTCGTCCAGAGCATCGTCGCCAGCGAGCGCAGCGAGGAGTACGTGCAGGCCGCGAAGCTCGCCGGCGCGAGCACGCCGCACATCCTCTTTCGGGAGATCCTCCCGAACACGCTGTCGCCGATTCTGGTCAAGGTGACTCTCGACGCGGGCTTCGTCATCCTCATCGGTGCTGGCCTGTCGTTCATCGGCGTCGGCGTCCAGCCGCCCCAACCCGGCCTCGGGACGATGGTCAGCCAGGGGACCTCCTACCTGCCCGACTCGTGGTGGGTGAGCGTCTTCTCCGGGCTCGCCATCTTCGTCCTCGTGATGGGGTTCAACATGCTCGGCGACGGGCTGCGTGACCTCTTCGACGTGGAGGTGAACCGATGAGACTCGACGAACCGGTCGCCGAGAACCCGCTTTTGACCGTCGAAGACCTCGAAGTCAGCTTTGAATCGTTCGACGGCTTCGCGGAGGTCATCGACGGCGTCAACCTCTCTATCGGCAAAGGCGAGGTCGTTACCATCGCCGGCGAGACCGGCTGCGGCAAGTCGGTGACGATGAAGTCCATCCTGCGCCTACTCAACCAGCCGCCGGCCCGCGTGAACGGCGAAATTACGTTCGACGGGACGGAGCTGCTGTCGCTTTCGGACCGCGAGTTCGAGCGCGTCAAGGGCCAGCGGATGAGCCTCGTCTTCCAGGACCCGATGTCGAGTCTGAACCCGACGTTCACCATTGGCGAACAGCTCACCGACACCGCGCAGTTCGGCGGCGACAGCAACACGGGCGTCGTGGAGTTCTTCCGCCGCCGCTTCAGCGGCGAGCGCGACGAGGCGCGCGAGCGCGTCTTGGAGATGCTCCGCGAGGTCCAGATGCCGGACCCCGAGAACATCATGGACTCGTATCCTACCCAACTGTCTGGCGGGATGCGCCAGCGCGCGCTCATCGCGCAGGCCCTGCTGAATGAGCCGGAGCTGCTCATCGCCGACGAAATCGGCACCGCGCTGGACGTGACGATTCACGACCAGATTCTCGACCTGCTGAAGGACCTCATCGAGAACCACGACCTGAGCGTCCTAATGATTACCCACAATCTCGGCGTCGCCAGACAGGTGAGCGACCGCGTGTACGTCATGTACGGCGGTCGCATCGTCGAGACCGCGCCGACCGAAGAGCTGTTCAAGAACCCGAAACACCCCTACACGCAGGGGCTCATCGCGTCGATTCCGCGCCTGACGGGCGACGAGATGGCGACCGGCATCGACGGCTCGATTCCCGAGTACCTCGACCCGCCGTCGGGCTGTCGGTTCGCGCCGCGGTGTCCCTACGCCACCACCGAGTGCGAGGAGGCCCGCCCGGAGATGTACGAGCGCGGCCCGCAGACGGGCGTCGAGTGCATCCTCTACGACGAGGCCGTGCCAGACGCCGAGCGGCCGACGGTCGAGGAGACCCGGAGCCACATGACCCGGCGACCGGGCAAGCAGAAGGGGGGTGACTGACGTGTCCGAACCCCTGCTCGAAGTCGACGACCTCGAGAAGTACTTCCCCGTGAAAAGCGGCATCATCAAGCGCACGTCCGACCACGTGAAAGCGGTCGACGGCGTCTCGTTCGACATCGAGTGCGGGGAGACCCTCGCGCTCATCGGCGAGTCCGGCAGCGGCAAAAGCACCGTCGCCCGGACGATTATCGGCCTGACCGGCGCGACTGGCGGGACCGTCAGATTCGACGGCGAGGACATCACGAACGCGACGGACGAGCAACTGGCTCGCCTCCGGTCGCGCGTCCAGATGGTGTTTCAGGACCCCACGTCGAGTCTGAACCCCCGGCGGACCATCGGCAAGTCGCTCGCGGTCCCGTTGAGGGCCCGCGGCGTGCCGAAGTCCGACCTCCGGGAGCGCGTGGTCGACCTGCTCGAACGCGTCGAGTTGAACGACGAGTACTGGAACAAGTACCCGCACGAACTCTCCGGCGGGCAGAAACAGCGGGTGAACATCGCCCGCGCGCTCGCGGTCGAGCCTGAACTGCTCTTGCTCGACGAGCCGACGAGCGCCCTCGACGTGAGCGTGCAGGCGAAGATTATCGCGCTCCTCGAAGACTTACAGGAGGAGTTCGGTCTCACTTACCTGTTCATCACCCACGACCTCTCGTTGGTCCGCAACTTCGCCGACGAGACGGCCGTGATGTACCTCGGCGAGATTCAGGAACGCGGCCCCACGGAGGAAGTCTTCCAGCGGCCGCGACACCCCTACTCGCGGGCGCTCCTCTCCGCGATTCCCGTCACGACCGACGAAGAAGAGGCGTACAAGCCGCGGCACGAACCGCTCCGGGGCGAAATCCCGAGCCCGCGGGACGTGCCCAGCGGCTGTCGGTTCCACACGCGGTGTCCCTACGCGACGGACGCATGTTCGGCCGACGAACCGCAGTTCGTCGTGGTCGACGCCGGTCCCAGCGTCCGGTGTCACATCTACGACGAGGCGTACGCCGACGCGTTCGACGACGTGCCCGACGTGGCCGTCGCGGCGGTCGCCGACGAGACAGTCGCATCGAACCTTCAAGAGCCATGAAGATAACCACAGACAACATCGACGACTTCGCCACCGGCGCGACCGTCCTCGGGACGGGCGGCGGGGGCGACCCCTACATCGGGAAGCTGATGGCACAGCAGGCGATCGAAGAGCACGGCCCCGTCGACCTCATCGACCCGCGAGACGTGCCCGACGACGCGCTCGTTATCCCGAGCGCGATGCTCGGCGCGCCGACCGTGATGGTCGAGAAGATGCCGAAGGGAACCGAGGCGCTGGCCGCCTTCGAGGCGCTCGAAACGCACCTCGGACAGGAGGCCTACGCGACGATGAGTATCGAGGCGGGCGGACTGAACAGCACCGTCCCTATCGCCGTCGCCGCAGCCCTCGGGCTTCCCCTCGTGGATGCCGACGGTATGGGCCGGGCGTTCCCCGAGGTGCAGATGGTGACGCTCACGATGGGTGGCGTCAGCGCGACCCCAATGAGCATCGCCGACGAGAAAGGCAACTCGCTTCTCGTGAACACCGTCAGCAACGAGTACGCCGAGGCATTTGCCCGCGTGACGAGCATCGAGATGGGCGGCGCGTGCATGATCGGAACCTACGCGCTCTCCGGCGCAGAGGTCCGCGAGCACGCGATTCTCGACTCGATGTCCCTCGCCCACAACATCGGCGAGACGATTCGAACTGCCAAGCACCGCTCGCGGGATCCCGTCGAGGCGGTCCTCGACCTCACGGATGGCTACGAGCTGTTCACGGGGAAGATAACCGACGTGGAGCGCCGGACCGAAGGTGGATTCACGGTCGGTGAGGCGACGCTCGACGGCATCGACAACTGTGAGGGCCGACGATTCACCCTCGAGTTCCAAAACGAGAACCTCGTCGCCCGCGACTCTGAGCGCGGCGTTGTGGCGAGCACTCCCGATCTGATTACGGTCTTGGACGCCGAGACTGGTGACCCTGTCACCACCGAACGACTCGCCTACGGCCACCGCGTGCGGGTCATCGGCATGCCGTGTTCGCCGAAGTGGCGGACAGACGAGGGGCTCGACCTCGTCGGACCGGCGTACTTCGACTACAGTATCGACTACGAACCACTCGAAACTCTCCAGCAATCCAAACATGACTAACTACCGAATCGGAATCGACGTCGGCGGTACCAACACGGACGCCGTCGTTATGGATGGCGACGACAATCTCCGTGCGAAGACGAAGACACCCACGACCGAGGACATCACGACGGGCATCCTCAGCGCCCTCGACGTGGTCCTCGACGACAGCGGCGTCTCCGAGGACGAACTCGACTACGTGATGCTCGGCACCACCCACGCGACGAACGCCATCACGGAGCGCCGCGGCCTTAACGAGGTCGGCGTCATCCGCATCGGTGCGCCCGCGACCCGGAGCATTCGTCCGCTCTTGGAGTGGCCTGACGACCTCGCCGAGGCCATCGGCAACAACGTCGCTATCCTCGACGGCGGCCACGAGTTCGACGGCCGACTCCTCAATGACCTCGACGAGGAGCAGGTCAGAGCCCAGATTCGCGAGTTCGCCGACGTGGATGCCTTCGCCGTGACGAGCGTCTTCTCGCCCGTTCGCGACGACCACGAGACGCGGGTCGCGGAACTCATCCGCGAGGAGGTCGGCGACGACGTGCCCATCTCGGTCTCGAACGAAATCGGCAGTGTCGGCCTGCTCGAACGTGAGAACGCGACGGCGCTCAACGCTGCGCTCACAAGCGTCGCGTCAGAGGCAGCCAACGCTTTCGTCGACGCGATGGACGAGCGCGGCATCGACGCGAACCTCTACTTTGGCCAGAACGACGGGACGTTGATGAGCGTCGATTACGCCATCCGCTACCCCATCTTCACGGTTGCCAGCGGCCCCTCGAACTCGGTCCGCGGCGCGGCGTATCTCTCGCAGGTCGAAAACGGCATCATCGTTGACGTGGGCGGCACAACCACCGACGTGGGCGCGGTTACCGAGGGCTTCCCTCGCGAGAGCAGCGTCGCCGTCGAAATCGGCGAGGTGAAGACCAACTTCCGCATGCCCGACATCATCGCCATCGGCATCGGTGGCGGCTCCATCGTCTCGACCGACGGCGGTGTGACGGTCGGCCCCCAGAGCGTCGGCTACAAGCTGACCGAGGAGGCGAGGTGTTTCGGCGGCGAGACGTTGACCGCGACCGACCTCGAAGTCGCCGCAGGAACCATCGACATCGGCTCCGTGACGCCGGACGTGGGTGTCGAGACCGTCGAGGCGGCCCGTGAGTACGTCAGAGAGTGCGTCGAGCGCGAGGTCGACCGCATGAAGACGAGTGCCGATCCGGTCCCTGTGGTCATCGTCGGCGGAGGGAGCATCCTCGTCCCCGACGACATCGAGGGCGCGAGCGAGGTCTACAAGCCCGACCACTACGAGGTCGCAAACGCCGTCGGCGTCGCCATTGCGCAGGTCTCCGGCGAGGTCGACCGTATCTATAGTCTCGACGAGATGGACCGCGAGGAGGCCATCCAGCACGCGAAGGACGAGGCCACCGAAAACGCCCTCGCAGCGGGAGCGGACGCCGATAGCGTGGACATCGTCGATGTCGAGGAGGTCCCGCTTTCGTACCTGCCTGGCAACGCGGTGCGAATCAAGGTGAAGGCCGCCGGAGCGCTCGACCACTAATGATGGTCGAAATCGGCATCGAGGAAATCGAGGACATCGCACTCGGCGCAACCGTCCTCGGGACCGGCGGCGGGGGGGACCCCCACGTCGGCAAGCTCGTAGCGAAGCAGGCTATCGAGGAGTTCGGCCCGGTCGAACTCCTCGACCCGGACGAACTGGACGCGGACGACTTCGTTGTCCCGACCGCGCAGATGGGCGCGCCGACCGTCTCGGTCGAGAAGCTTCCGAGCGGGCGGGAGGCCGTCGCCTCGCTGGACCGCATTGAGCGTGAACTCGGAGAGACCGCCGACGCGACGATGCCCATCGAGTGCGGCGGCATCAACTCGACGTTCCCGTTCGCCGTCGCGGCCCGCCGTGGGCTTCCCGTAGTCGACGCCGACGGCATGGGTCGGGCCTTCCCCGAACTGCAACACGAGACGTTCAACATCTACGGAGTCAGCGGGACGCCCGCGGCCGTCAGCGACGAGCAGGGGAACACCTGCATCATCGAGACCGCGGACAACGACCAGTTGGAGTGGCTGGCCCGCGGCGTCACGGTCAGGATGGGCGGCGTCGCCTACGTCTCCGATTACCCGATGACCGGGAGGCAGGTCAAAGAGACAGCCATCCCCGGCACGATGTCGCTCGCCCGCGACCTCGGCCGTGTGCTCCGACTCGCCGAGGACGACGCGATGGACGCCATCCGCGAGGTGTCCCGCGAGTCGATATATGGCGAGGCACAGTCGCTGTTCGAGGGCAAAATCGTGGACGTACAGCGCCGCACCGAACACGGCTTCGTCTTCGGCCACGTCGACATCGATGGCCTCGACGGCGACGAGGGGTCGACGATGCGCATCGAGTTCCAAAACGAGAATCTCGGCGCGGCGGTCGGTGGGAGCTACGTGGCGACCGTGCCCGACCTCATCACCGTCCTCGACCGCGAGACGGGCGGTCCGATTCCGACAGAGAGCCTCCGATACGGGGCTCGAGTCCGCGTGCTCGGCATCCGGACACCCGAGATAATGCGGAGCCCCGCCGCACTCGACGTGTGGGGCCCGAAGTCGTTCGGCCTCGAAGCAACCTACGAACCACTCGCAGACCACCCATGAGTTTTGACATCCCACACCTGACGGAGATAACGCTCGACGACCTCGAAGCGCTCGGCATCGGCGCGGGCATCCTCGGCACCGGCGGCGGCGGCAATCCCCGCCTCGGCCGACTGCGCCTGCAGACACTTCTCGAAGACGACGCCTACCCCGACTCGGTCGAACTGATCGACCCGCGGGACCTGCCGGCCGACGCCACCGTGGCGAGCGTCGGCGGGATGGGCGCGCCAACCATCAGCGTGGAGAAGTTCTCCGGCGGCGAGGAGGAGGTGCAGTCGCTGCGAGCCATCGAAGAGCTCTCCGGCAAGACCGTGGACGTCCTCATCCCGGGTGAAATTGGGGGGTCGAACAGCATGGCTCCCCTGTGCGTGGCGGCGATGACTGATCTCCCCGTAGTCGATGCCGACGGCATGGGCCGGGCGTTTCCCGAACTCCAGATGGACACGTTCTTCATCTACGACACCCCCGTGAACTACGCGGCGACGACCGACGAGCGCGGTAATCAGGTCGTCTACAGGGACATCGACTCGGCCAAGCGCCTCGAAGACCTCGCACGGGCCATCACCGTCCAGATGGGCGGCCGCTCGGGCTACGCCTTCCCGCTCATGACCGGCGGGTTCGTCTCGGAGTACGCGGTTCCGCACACCGTCTCGCTCGCGACCGAACTCGGTCGGGCAGTCAAGCGTGCCCGAGACGCTGGCACCGACCCCGTCGACGCCAGCCGTGAACTCCTTGGCGGCGAGGAGCTGTTCGCCGGGAAAATCGTAGACGTACACCGCCGCAACCGCGACGGCTTTGCCCTCGGGAGCGTCACGCTCACCGGGTTGGACGAGGAGGCGACCCTCGAAATCGAGTTCCAAAACGAGTTCCTCGTCGCGCGCGATGACGACGGCGACCTCCGCACGACGGTCCCTGACCTCATCTGCCTCGTCGACAATGACACCGGCGCACCGGTCACCACTGACGCCCTGCGGTACGGCCAGCGTGTCCGCGTCCTCGGCGTTCCTGCGCCCGAACTGCTCACGACGCCCGAGGCGCTTGACGTCATCGGCCCCGAGGCGTTCGGCTACGACATCTCCTACGAACCGCTCCCGCGGGGTGAGGCGGGGTGGTGACGTCCCAACCGCGCCGGGCGTCTCGGGAGTTCCGATTGCGTCGGACGGCCCGAACACACCGCGCGGTCTGACCGCAGCACCGCCCTCGAAGCCGCGTTCCGCGAAGCGTACCATTATTGTACCATCTCTTGGCGCGGCGCGAATGAATAGCCGATTCGACACAACTTATGTGTCGTTTTGATTCGTTCACGACACCAGCAGTTTCAAATCGAATCCCACAAATATATCTGACCATGGGAAACCCCGACCTCACGTCCGCCGACGCGCCGTCCGACCCGAACACACCAGAGGCCGTCCTCGAAAACTACCTCGACGAGCACGACTACAAAATATTCCGCGCGCTCAACGCGAACGGCCGCATCTCCGACACCGAACTCGCCGAGCGCGTCGGCCTTTCTCGAACCGCAGTCCGACGACGACGCGAGAAGCTCCAAGAGAGCGACGTACTCGAAATCCTCGCGGTCATCGTCCTTCAGGAGGCCGACCTCGCCGACGCGCAGGTGCTTGTCTCGTTCGACCAGCACGTTTCCTCCGAGGTGCGGACCGAGTTCATCACGATGCTCATCGACGAGGGTCTCGTCTACAACACGAGTTCCTGTCTCGGCGAATACGACCTCGTCTTTAGCGCGTGGCACACTGATCTGAACGCGCTGAAGGAGTACGTCTGGGACCTCTTCGACGGCAAGGAAATCGTGGACGATTATACCATCATCCCGCTGTTGAAGACATGGAAGGCGTGGGACAAGGAACTGGACCGACCCTGAACTTGGCGGTATTGTGGTGAGTACGAGAGTCAACTACCCCACCCTAAGCGCCTTCGGCGCTTTGAGGGTGGGGCTTGTCCGTAGACTCGGCCTCGAACCCTTCCGGGTGGGCGGTGAATCCGCCACTCAGCGTCACAGTTCCAGACTTCAGGGCAAGCTGACTGTTGTCCGTCCGACGAGGCGACTGTTGGCCCCGACGGACATACCGCATCCCGATGTTATTCGCCGCATTGTAGTCTGCGTTCGCTTCCGACTCGTACTGAGCCAACCGTTAGAATGACCTGTTGAAACCATCAATCAGTGACGGGGTGACGATGTGAAAGATCGCTTCCATCGGCTGGGATGAAGGTGTCGGTGTCCATGATTCGGTTGACAAACTGATTCTGCTACGAACTCGTCCCTGGCGGCTTCGGTTTCTCAGCTGCCGCCGATTCGATGCGATCCTTGAAGAAGACGAGTTCCTTGTTCGTGTGGTCGTAGAGTTTCGCCTTCCCATCGAGAGCGGTCGTGAAAAACCATTTCAGCGCCCAACCCCGTCGGTTGTTCGGAAAATCCATCCAGACGGCGTGTGACATCTGAGTCCCGTCTTCAGTCTCTTCGAGTCGAATGGTGCCTCCTTCGGGAATCCGAACGGTGACGAGTCCTCGAACGAGCGGATAATACGCCGTCCCTGTCCAGACCGCCACGTTGGGATGGTCGATATACTGGAATCGGCCATGTAGGTCGGCGTACATCCCGGCGACTTCTTCGGCCTGGTGGAACGTTGCGCCCTCTCGGGGACGGTTGTCGGGCGTATCGTATTCGAGTCCGTAGTGTTCCTCGGGGTTCGACGCCGTCCAGTGAACGGGGTCGGTTACGTACTCCCAGATCTCCTCGGGCGATGCGTCGATGACGATTTCGGCTTTGTCGGTGACGTACATTGGTGTCTCCGGCGCCTCCTACCGCGCGAAGACATTGTACAGCCACGCGAAGGCGTACACGAGGACGAAGCTGATCACCGCTGCCTCGGTCATGCCTGCCACGGTCCCGACGACGGTCGGTTCGAAGAACAGGTGCCACTGCTCCATCGCTTCGACTGCGCCCTCGTAGACGCCGATCGCTCCGAACAGACCGAGCAGGAGCATCGCGACGGCAGAGACGACTGCTGCTGCACCCGCCAGTGCCAACGAATCGAGATGCATCACGTTGGTCGTGGTGTCCATTTCGTACGCGTCTTGGTTTGTGGTAGTAGTGCTCATGACTAGAGATACGCTCTACTCCTTCAATCGGGTTTCTCTTACAATTCGAAAGGGAACGATCCCTTGGTAACACGGAGCAAGAGTATCGTGGGGAAACAGCGGTACAACCCCCATATCTGTGCGGCCGGTCCGTCGGAAGACCAAGGAGCAACCACCGACTGGAATCAGTGACACGCAAAAACTGATGAGCGCGAACGCAGTCCTCGAACGGTTGACCACAGCTGATAGCATGAGTCACCTTTGAATGCAAGATTTACTCCGCCCACTGCCCCGGTTTCTTAAGAACAAATAACAAAACAGATGGCTGCGATAGTCTAGATATGCAAGCCGCCCTCGTCGACGGAATTCTCGAGTCGTTGCGGATCGGCGTCGGCTTCCTCTGGACGGCGGCGTGGGCGATCATCATGGGGCTTGTCATCACGAGTCTCGTTCAGGTTTACGTCTCGAAAGAGCGGATGGCCAACGTACTCGGAGAGGGGAATCTGAGTGGCCTCACGAAAGCAACCGTATTCGGCGCGGCAAGTAGTGGTTGTAGCTTCGGCGCGGTCGCCATTGGGAAGGGGCTGTTCAAGAAGGGAGCGCACACAGTGAACTTCTTCGCGTTCATGTTCGCCTCGACGAACCTCATCGTCGAACTCGGGCTGATGATCCTCATCCTCCTCGGCTGGGAGTTTCTGGTTGCAGAACTCCTTGGCGGCGTCATTCTCATCGCCGTGATGGCGGTCCTCGTTCATCTGACGCTCCCCGAGAACCTCTTCGAGCAAGTACGGGCGGAACTGAATCAACGCGACCACGACCAAGGGATCACTGAGGACCCGACCTGCGGGATGGAAGGCAAAGACGAGTACTCGCTGGTGACTGACGGGGGCGAGACGCTGAAGTTCTGTTCAGAAGGTTGCATGGAGACGTACCAGCAGGAAGCCGCAAGTAGCGGCGGGTGGCGCGACGAACTCCTTTCGTGGGGTGGCTGGTACAAGATTGGGAACCAGTACCGCAAGGAGTGGTCGATGATCTGGAAGGACGTCGTTGCGGGCTTTCTCATCTCGGGATTCGTTATCGTGTTCGTCCCGCAGTGGGTGTGGAACACGCTCTTCCTCCAGGGTGATGGACTCCTCGTCAGTGCCGAGAACGCCATCATGGGCGTCGCCATCGCCGTAATCAGCTTTGTCGGCAGCATGGGCAACGTCCCGTTCGCTGTCGCGCTCTGGGGTGGCGGCATCAGCTTCGCGGGTGTCATCGCGTTCGTCTACGCCGACCTCATCACGATTCCCGTCCTGAACGTCTACCGCAAGTACTACGGCTGGAACGTGATGCTGTACATTCTCGGCGTTTTCTTCGTGACTATGGCCTTCACGGGCTTTCTCATGGAGGAACTGTTCAACGTCCTCGGCATCGTCCCGGATCTGGCCAGCGGGCAGACGGCGTCCGAACAGACGTACTTCGAACTCAACTACACCTTCTACCTCAACATCATCGCGTTCGCGCTCACGGGATTTCTCCTCTACGTCTACCGGAGAGGCCTCGGCGCGCCTGGGCAGTACCGCGACCCGGTCTGTGGGATGCGGACCGACGATAGCGGGCCGAGTCTCACTCACGACGGCGAGACGTACTACTTCTGCTCGAATCGGTGCAAGCGATCGTTCGAGAAGCACCCTTCCGAGTTTACCCACCAACACCCACAGGTTTCAGGGATGAGGGCATCTCAGGATCATGAACATCACTGAGTGCCACGTCTCGCGACCAAGTATCGCGCCCAAGCAGCCCGAGTATTGCTTCGGACAATCACAACTGACACACCGATGTCTCGCCAACTCTCAGGCATGAACGGGGATACTGGCAGATCGAGGTGGGATGGATGAATCGACGGAGAGGCGATACAGTAGTCGGTGGCTTGCTCGTTGCTGTCCTCATTGTTGGCGGTGTACTCAGCTGGCAAGCGTACCAGCAACAGCAGGCCTTCGAGCAAATGGGGTCGATGATGGGCGCGTCGATGGGGGCGGTTCACGGAACGAACCCGCTCTGGTACGTCCTCGGTACCTTCCTCATCTTGGCTGTCATCGGTGGAGGGTATCTCGCGATCCTCGCCGTCCCGCTGCTGGTCGCGGCGACTGGAACGGCTGCTGCCCACGGTGGCGGGAGCTACGGCGGCGGCATGATGGGCGGCGGCTGGGGACTCTTCGGCGGGACGATGGGGCTCTAGGGACTCCTCTGGATGGGGCTCCTCATCGCCGTCCCCCTCTACATCGGCTATGCGCTCCTCAACCGAGGATCCGGCGGGAACGATGAGCAGTCGCTGTCGGTTCTCCGTGAGCGCTACGCCCGCAGTGAGCTCTCGGACGATGAATTCGATCGACGGCGAAAACAGCTCGAACGTACCGGATGACCGGAACCGCTGCTGTTCCAACCGATGCACCACACCCCCAACGCCCGCCGTTGCGGCACCCAACCGTTAACCCCGTGGACGGGGTATGTATTTCATGGAATACACAATACAGACTTCAGTCACTGGCGATTTCGACGACGTCGTCGACACAACAATCGCAGCGCTCGAAGACGAAGGATTCGGCGTCCTCTGTGACATCGACATACAGGCGACGCTCAAAGAGAAACTCGGCGAAGAATTCCGCCAGTACCGCATTCTCGGCGCGTGCAATCCCCCGCTGGCATACGAGGGACTGACCGAAGAAATCGAACTCGGCGCACTTCTCCCGTGTAACGTCATCGTCTACGAAACCGATAACGGCGAGGTCATGGTGAGTGCAGTTGATCCGCAACAGCTGGTTGGCATCGCCGACAACGATGCACTTGACTCCATTGCGACCGAGGTCAACGAGCGTTTCGAGCGTGTTCTCTCGGCCGTCACCGACGAACTAGTATCCAAGTCGGAGGCCTGATCTCGATGTCTTCATCGAACCAGCTCGACACCACGACCATCGTGCTCCTGATCCTCGGAGCGATCATCTTGCTCCCGTTGCTCACAATGGGGATGGGATTCGGCGGGATGATGGGTTACGGCGGGATGATGGGCCAGTATGGCGGTACTGGCGGGTGGTGGCCGTTCATCGGGATGCTCGTCCCGCTCATCTTCCTCCTCATCCTCCTCGGCGGTGGCTACCTCGTCTTCCGGCGCATGAGCGAAACGCAGACGTCTCGAAATCCCGCGATGGAGGAACTCCGCACGGCATACGCTCGTGGAGACCTCACTGACAAAGAGTTCGAAACCCGCCGCGAGAGACTCGAACGGTCGGAGTGAGCCAACGAGTACGCACCAAGGTGCGTATTCCCCACGCCTGTTTGATCGAAGTCGTTCTGTATGTTACTCCGGCTTTGTTGAAACTCTCATCGGCTGATACAAACGGCGTGCTGAATATAGAGGGTGTATGTATCACTGGGTCTCCAACTGATGCATCCGGTGAACACTTGATTCGATTCTGGATGGGTGGGTGTACGGCTCGTGAAGAGATCACTTGCATTCAATACAAAAGCATGCTGCAGTCACAGTCTATTGTTGATACTCGCTCACGCAGAAGCCGTTCCCCTCGGGATCAGACATCACTGTCCAGGTTGCCGTGTGCGTTTCGTACTCTTCGGTCTTGGTTTCGCGGACAGACCCACCGAGGTTACAGAGTTGTTCGACTGTCTCCTCTCTATTCTCGGTTGAGACATCAAGATGGATTGGGAGGTCTCGCTCCGTTCCTTTCGGTTGTTCTTTGAACAGCAGATTTGGGCCGTCTCCTGGAAGGTCAACGATTTCCGGTTCAAGCGATTCTGGCAGCTTTCGTCGTTCACCACCGAGAGCGACTGACCAGAACTCTGCCAGTTGTTCCACCTCATTACAAGCAAAGGTAATAAATTTGAGTCTTGCCATGCATTTCAGTTATACTGCAGTGGGTAAAAACACCTATTGGATACGGAAAGTACTGCCACAACTGTCAATAGAAATCTATTCTTAGTGGCTATAATTTCCCAAGCTTTCGTGGGCCTACGCGCACCTAGTATTAGTTTGACTTGTCTTCTGCCCTTTCCGTGACCGATGTGCGCTCTGTATTCAGCACTACTGCTGAAACCTATCTCCGACTGAGGGTTTCAACAACGCCGCTACTCCCGATCACCACTGTGTGAGCGCGCCTTCGAATCGAAGGGATTGAATTCTCTCAGCTTACGGTTCTAAATAGTAATGTGGTTAAGTTCCAATACCGTAGTATACTATGTGACCGAAGTCATCCTCTTCACCCAAGAGACGTGCGGAGCATGCGCAACACAACGGGAGAAAAACGAGGGTATCGAGGACGAATACCCCGACGTCGAGTTCCGGGAGGTCGACATCCAGAAAGATCTGGAAACGGCCAAGGAATACGGCGTCCGGAAGACGCCGACGACACTCGTCTACGCGAACGGTGAACAGACCACCGAATTCATTGGCATCGTCGACCGGAACAACTTGGAGTCAGCTATCGAGAGCGCGACCCAGCAGTCATCTGGATTCGCCCAGCGCCTCGTCGATGTCGTACGTGGATAACGAACCAGCGACCGATTCAACTCATATGACGAACTATAGTCGACGTCAGTTCCTGGGAGTGCTCGGTGCCGGCGCAGTCGCCAGCACAGGCATCTCTCAGCCAGCCAAGGCACAGGAGACGCCCATCGTCAGGATGGGGAACAACTACTTCGATCCGATCGGGCTCTATGTCAACCCCGGCACGACCGTTCGCTTCGAGATAGCTGCCGGAGCACACTCGGCGACCGCCTACGAGAACCGGATTCCGTCCGACGCCAGCGCATTCGATAGTGGCGTCATCTCGTCGGGAGGATTCGAGCACACGTTCGAGGAACCGGGCACGTACGACTACTACTGCATCCCGCACAAGTCGGTCGGGATGGTCGGTCGTATCGTCGTCGGTAGTCCCGGTGGCCCGGCCGAAGAGAGTCCCATTCCAGACGGCGACGTGCCCGAGAGCGAGACGATTGTCGAACAGGGTGCGATAGCGTATGGATCCAGCACCGGAGGTGACGGGAACTCTGGTGGCGGAACAATGGGTCCCGGGATGGGATCTGGCCCGGGGATGATGAACGGTCGAAACGGCGGTATGATGAGCGGCCGGAACGGTGGATGGTTCGGTGGGCTGCCGTTCGTCGGCGGGGTACTCGGACTACTCGGACTGGTCGGTGGACTGCTCTACTTGGCACTGGGTCGAGGTGACGCACCTCCCGAGAGTGACGGTTCCGCGATGGAAACCCTCCAACGTCGATACGCACGAGGCGAGATCGACGACGAGGAGTTCCAGCGACGCCGTGAGCGATTAGTGAAGAATCAAGGGAACTGAAGCCTCTCGAATGCTTGGCGTGTAGCGGGCCCAACGCTCGTTGATCACAAGCCAGTAGCCAATCTCGACGCTAGACGATCCGTGCCGAACCCGAGTATCGTCAACTGAAGAGTCACGAGCACAGCGATTTATGCTGGTTGCCACCGTACGTTCGAGAAACCATGGTCCGGTGCTACATCTGTGATTCACAGTGTACTAGCGACGACGAGGTGTTCGTCTGCGAGCACTGCGGAATCTCCTGCCACCGGCACTGTATGGAGGAATACGATACCGATGTCTGCCCGAAGTGCGTCGGTGAGCCGATGATCGGAGTGATCGAGTTCTAGTAGCCCCGTCTCACGCCTACACCACCGACAGCCCAGAGTCGAAATATGGATGTCCAGCTGGGGAAATACTTTCTTGACTCTCCCCGTAGCACGGGTATGTCTACAACCGTCGAACTCCCCGACACCGATCAGACGTGTGCCTACTGTAGGTCACGTATCTTTGACCACGACCCGATCTGTGTGCGCGACTGTACCGACGACTGTGGGTGACCGACGTACTTCTGCAACTACGCGTGTCTCGCGACCTACGTGGACGAAAATAGCCTGACGACTGGCGACGCGTGCGAGTGGTTGCCTGACGACCCCGACTGCTGCTGAGGGCCCCCATCTCAGTGAAGACATGGAGCAACATAGCGGTAGTTCCCCTCCGTCAGAGCCCATCACCGGAGTGATACTGGCAACGACCCAATTTATGGAGTCAGCTGACGAATATTCCTAGTGGTTCGACATGTCAACAGAGCGCACGTCCGACGGCTTGCTCCGCATCGTCCTGATCGTCCTCGCAGTGATTGTCCTGTTTCCGATGTTGATGATGATTTTTGCCGTTCCAATGATAGGAATGATGGGCTGGTGGTGGGGCGGCGGTATGGCCGGCGGCCTCTCGCCACTGTGGGGGATCGGGATGATGCTCGTCTGGCTCGTCGTTCTCGTCGGTATCGGCTATCTCCTCTATCGCGGCCTCATCGGCGGGGTCGGGTCGTCGATAGCCGGCGATAGGGCACTCGAAGAGCTCCGAGTAGCGTACGCTCGCGGTGATCTCTCAGACGAGGAGTTCGAGGAACGCCGCGCGAAACTCAGCCGCGAGGAGTTGCAATAGCACGATAATGTCTCCGACAGTACAGCGGCGGAAGTTCCTGGCGGCGCTCGGAGCCAGTGTCGCAAGTCTCTCGGGGTGTGTCGGAAACCTCCCGGGCGGTGGCGACGATGTCGACAGAACGATCTACGTCGGAGCCTACCACTGGGGCTTCGTCATATTTGATAAATCCGGCGAGGAACAGGAGCGTGTCAGTTTGCAACGGAACGATGTTCTTCGCGTCGTTTCGTTCAATACCGGTGCGAGTCAAGCCGTGCAATCCCTTCCGGCCTCGATCCGAGACGCGCTTCCCGACCACGAAGCGCTCGAAGAGCGAAACGAAGAGCGGATCCCGCCACCGACTGACGGTGACTTCCACGAACTGCTGGAGGAAGCAAACGAGCAGTACCCCGATCACAGCCTCGCGATCATACCATCCGGACAGGTTCACATGGGTGGGGGCATGATGATGCATCCCGTCGCGCTCCCCCAGAACGCCACCAGACCCGTCGTTCGACAGGTAGGTGCGACGCGACGGGGCGACTACACACTGAGTTGTCTGACCTACTGTGGCTATGGGCACCCGTACATGGAAATCGACGGGGGAATTATCGTCACTTGACATCCTCCCCGCGACTCAACCTCGTGAATTCCACCACCGTATCGCCCACGAGAACTTCGTCTCTCAAGATATGATGAATTGAGTTTGCTGATTTCCACGAGAGGAGGAGCCAATATACGAAGCTTCTCACTTAGGAACTCGAATCACTTTGAGACGTTGTTTGCTTAGTGTATTCTCGCACTACGGATACGCCCAAAAGAAGGAGAACCAATAGTGTACTCACCCCAGCGAGAAGGTGGATTACATTGTCCAGATAGACCCCCGAGGTGGTTGTCGAAAAGAGATAGAGATGAGCAGCGAGAAGAAGAGAGACGAACATGAGCCACTGTCGTATTGATTCCAAGGTCGTATCTGAGTGCATTAAGGGAGAGTGAGATTCGTTTCGTTTAATCTTCACGATTATCCAACTTCGCTGACCGACTTGTGCCCTGTCTGCAGCACGACTGCGGGAATCTCCCCCCAACGATTGCCAGAAGCGTCGTGCAACACACAGAGAGTGAGTTCAGTACAAGTGACCCCAATTTCGCTCAGGCTTTCCTAAAAGTGGCTCTGTTGAAACCCGCAGTCGGTGATAGATTCGAGCTGACGTGCTGAACACACAGCGCGAGTTTACCATACAAATCGGGACCCGGGTTCGCCAGTAAAGGGAGGAGCTGCCGTTAGCGTGCGAGGTCAAGCGCCTCATCGACGTCCCCGCGCCAAGGGTTACCGTGGCCTGGCAATAGCGTCACCGACCCCAGTCCTTCGAGACGGGCGAGCGATGTTCTGGCCTCATCGTGGTCTTCGTCCGCGGCACCGAGCAGCTGCGGGTCACCCTCCTGACCGGAGAAGATGTTCCGCGTGGCGAGCACGTCGCCACAGAGAAGGACATCGCGGTTCTCGACGAACAACGCACACGACCCGGGAGTGTGACCGGGTGCTAAGATTACACGCGGTTCGCCTGGCACAGGAAGGATGTCTCCGTCCGCAAACGTCTCGGGATCGGGAACTGGTTCAACGGACCTAATGCCGTCACGGAGCATCTCGAGAACGTAGACGAAGAATTGAGGCCGCCAGAGATTCCGGAGAAGCCATCCGGGAGGACTCTGTGGGTGGCGACGGAGGAGCGGTAGTTCGTCCGGATGGCTGTAGACGGGTACGCCCCGGTCCGCGAGGATTCTGGCGAAGCCCACGTGGTCGGCGTCCGCATGTGTCAATACCACCGCAGCAACATCGTCGAGTTCGTAGCCATTTTCGTCGAGCCAGTCGCCGAGCTGCGGCCAGTGAGCAGGGAGACCTGTGTCGACTATCGTCAACCCGGCCTCCGCTTCGAGGACGTACCAGTTGATCCGACGCGTGCCAAATCGGTAGACCCCCTCGGCCACCTCTCGATCCGTGGAATTGGACCCGTCGCCGGTCGAAAAAAGACTCATAGTATATCTACGAATATACATTAATTAACTATTTTCGTCGGTATGGTGGGATCTACCCCATGCAGCATACAGCCTCTGTAATCAGTAGTCCGTTCCTCCCGGAATCACGGACTTTCGCCTCTCTCGTGTGAAATAGCGAGGCTTCGATCCAGATTGTAAACGACGCATTTGATGACGGGTTCGCAGAATTGCTTCCACCAACGACGAGACCGCACGAAGGCTCCGAATTTCTGTTTGATCGCCGCGTTGACTGTCTCGTTCATGTTCCGTCGATGGTAAAGGTCGTTGTCCAGCCGAGCATTCCACGCCTTGTGGAGGGGTGTGAACTCACGGTACTTGGTGAGGGGCCGAATATCGTGGTTCCGGGCGAGATGCCGGAGCTTCTGGTCGTTACACCCCTTGTCATCGGTCAACACCGCGATGGAGGCTGCGTTCCGTTTCACTACCCGTGGTGCAATCTGCGTATCGTGTTTTCGTGTCGTCGTCGTCACGTGAATATCGAGCACTGCATTGGTCGCGGTATCGACTAACAGCGTCGTCTTCTTCACCTTGAGACAGAGCAGGACGACGTGCTGGCGGAGCGTGAATCGTTTCCGTGAATAACGAGTCGAGAACCGTGCCACAGCACGGCGAGCCAACACCATAGCACGTTCAACGAACCGGAGGAGTCGTGACTTCGGGACCCCATCCATCTTCCCTCCAGCTACTCACCAGTCATGTTTGTCAGAAAGGGTTTCAACAGGGACCCAAAAGTCGATAACGAGACAGACAGACAGACAGACAGTATTCCATGGTTCCGCCCTCCACAACACCTGAGTTCGTACGCGCCGGAATCGTGCTTACCGGTTCGTCATTTTGGCTGTTATGGACACAAAAGAACAGCCTGAACAAGACGCTTGGGACCCTCGTTACTGTATCAACGATGGTAGAGGTCGCTCTTCGCAGGCTTTCGAAGCCCTCGACCCGGTGTGAACTCGGACGTCACCGAGGGCGTTGCCCATCCGCTCCATTCGTCGGCGTCACGAGGTATCCCGTGACGCCTGTCCTCCAAACAGTGCTGTGACTGGAAGACAGTTGCGGCAGCCGTAGATGTCGTCCTCGTTGTCCCCGAAGACGCGGGCAAATCGTGGCGTTACGAACCCACCGCAATCGTTGCATACTGGCATCGTTCAGTCGCTGGGGCGGACCTGGCAGGGACGTATCTGTGATCGGTCGTTATCGGCGCCGTCCACGTTCTTCGCGGTCCTGATTCGTTCGTTCGCCTGTGCGACGTCTTCGGAGGTGATGTTTTTTCGACCGCGACGGCGGGCATGGCGCGCCGCCGATTCGGCAACTTCAGCTGTTTCCTCGGCTGCCGCCACTCTCAGTACCTCTGCAGCCTCAGCAGCTGGCACGATATCTTCCTCAGCGGCTTCCGAAAGAACGTCTTTTGCCTTCTCGGAGTCGACTGCTTCTCGTGCTCGGCGCCGTGTTTCTCGACGCGACCGGAACGGATTTCGTACCATGTGTAATCTCTCCGCTGGTGAGCGGATACCGGGACTAACACCTTCGACTGCATCAAGTCGCGATATTTTAACAACCAGACGATTTTTGAGTAACCGGGTGACAGAGACTTTGAGGGCCTAGAGCGGTCAATATGGTATTATGACAGACATCTGTACTCTTCGAGTGTGACTCGCATAATCAAAATTTTCTCAAGTGTGAAATTCGCTGCAATTGATGAACCTCGGTAGAGAGTAACGCATTATGACGAACCACGGTCTCGACGCGTGTCTCCACCTTGTCGCTGATCGGCACCGACGTCGTATCATCCACTACTTGCGCCACGAGGCTAACGGAACCACGACGGTTGACGATCTCGTCGACCACGTTTACAGTAGTGGTTCTGATTCCAAAATAGGCCCGCAGGGCCGGGAAGAACTCGCCATTCAATTACACCACACCCACCTGCCGAAGTTAGCAGAGTACAGCGTCGTCGAATTCGAACACAGAAGTGGAGCCGTCCGGTACCATCCCGACGAACAGGTCGAAACGGTGCTCGACTCGCTCCCTGGTGAAGTGTCACTGCCGAATCCCTGACGCCAATGTCTCCCACCGGGAGACAACGAGTCTTCCGGACCAGCGATTCGATGATGCCAGATTCGCCTGGTGTTACTCTGATTCGCGTTGAGGCTCGGCCAGTTGGACGACGACCATCCCATTGTTCTGAACAGTTACATCATAGCCAGCAAACACGAACGAAACGGTAGTGACTCCGTCAGTCGAGTGAAACCTCCTGGAATCAAGGAGCTCATTTAGGGCGTCTGGATCGACCGTCTTGTGTAACGGTTCGAGTGCCGTAGGCTCACGATTTGCCGCGATTGCGACGGTCTCGATAACCGCAATACTCGGGGACAGCGACGACCAGTCGTACTCGGCCTGAATGGTACCGTCCGCATCGGTACCCGGGCCCTGATCATCCTCACGATCGGAGGGAGTCATGGGTGATACCGCCAGTACGTCGATTCGGGTGCCTGGCCACGTCGATTCCGGTGGTACGGCTTCATACTGTGAATGGTTGATTTACTGGATTCCGTCAATTTGGATCCTCCGCGTCGAGTCGCCAGGTAAAAATCGCCTTCAGAACAACGACCAAACTGTTCGCTTCACCCTCGCCCCAGATAGCGGTCTCCGACCGCGGATCGGACGGACTCGCGTCCGCACCGTTGACGAGCGCACTCACGAGCGTTTTTTGCCCGTCGACCATCATGAGCCGTCCCGCCGACGTGTCCGACCAGACCCACAGCGACTCGAACATCGTCGCACCGGGAATGTCGTCCTGAATGAGCTCTTGAACCTCCGATGAAACCCCTGCAAGCTTGATCGAGACTCCCCGGTTTGCGGCCTCGCTCAGCCCGTCGAGCAAATCGCCCGTGAGGAGGTCCTCGACGGTCATGTAGACGATCTCTTCTTCCGCGCTCGCGAAGAACTCCAGGACTCGTTCCGTGACCGCCGTCTGCCCGTCTACTGTCCAGACGCCGCGCTGCTCGGCTCGCCGTTCGATGGGTTCGAGCTCACTCAGCGCCGTCCGGAGGATTTCCGTGCGGTGCTCTAGCTCATGTTCGAACGTCCGACTCGCGGTTTCGGCGGAGATCGCCCAGAACTGCTTGGGCGACGATTGGAGAATATCGACGAGTCCCCGGTCGTGTAATTCGTCGATCGCGTCATATACTCGCGTGCGCGGCACCTCCGACACCTGGCTGACGTCTCTGGCCGTCCCCGTGCCGAGGCTAGCAAGCGCGACAAATGTCCGTGCGGCGTAGGCACTCAACCCGAACCGCTCGAGTTGCTCGATTGCGACGGACTGTGGGTCCTCTATTGGATCGTGGCTCATCGATTTGGCGGCAGTGGATCAGCATGTCCCAGCCACATGAAGTGGCCGGGCGGCACGCAGCAGTAGCGTGGTTGGGACACAGTACTAGATTGCGCGCCGGTAAAGTGGTTGGCCTCCACTCGGTAAATCTCTTTTGTGATTAAACGGGTGACTCTTCCACTCATCCGTATATCCGCATCTCTAGACGGCTATACGCTCATTTTTCTGTTGTCACTGTCGTCATCACAAAAATCCCCAAGGAATTCGTCTGGACAGCGGGACTAGGCCATCATATTGGCCGTCCCGCGTCTTTCGGAAATTGCCGTTATGAACTGAGTGACAATACCTATCTGTGTCGGGGACGAATGCTCTATGAATCACTGGGGAACACCCTGTTAGGTTGGGACACATGAATGCTACTGATAGTTTGGAGGAAGCAATTGAAGTCCTCCAGCAACTCGGCTTGAAAGAATACGAGGCGCGATGCTTCGTCGGCTTGTCCCGTCTCCACACGGGGACAGCAAAGCAGTTGAGTGAGATGACGGAGGTTCCCCGAACGCGGGTGTATGATGCGATTCGAGTGCTGGAGGCACAAGGCCTGGTCGAGATCCAGCACTCGAGCCCGCAGCAGTTCCGGGCGGTTCCACTCGAAGAGGCGACCGAAACGCTCCGCGACCAGTACGAAGACCGTGTTGAGCGACTCCACGATGCGCTGGATACGGTCGAAATCGTCGACGAAGACGACGAGACCCCCGTCCAGCAGGTGTGGTCGATGTCCGGGCGCGACGCGATCGAAAATCGGACGGACCAACTTATCGAGAAAGCGTCCATGGAGGTCGTACTAGTACTGGGTGACGAGTCACTCCTGACCGAGGATCTCGTTGCCAGTCTCAACGACGTTGGTAGCGGGGTTGATCTTCTCATCGGCGCGCTGACGGAGTCTCTTCAAAAGCAAATCCAAACGGCCGTGCCGGATGCCACAACGTTCATCTCTGGCTTAGAGTGGCTACACGGCGAGAACGTTACTGAAGACGAAACGGCAATCGGCCGGCTCCTTCTGGTCGACCGCTCAACGATCCTTGTGAGTTCGCTCATGCCCGAAACCAAGGAGGAACGAGCAGTCTTCGGCGAAGGATTCGGGAATGGTCTCGTCGTAATCGCCCGGCGACTCATGGCCCAGGGGTTGTTGACCGCTCGTGACCCCAAGCAGTAAGTTCCAGAGGTACGGTCACCGGCCGATCCGTCAACGGAAGCAACTATCGGTGGGTTCTGGGTCACGTTCGTCGCAGAAACGGTCTTCGAGCAACTGAACAGTGAGATACTCGCCATTGTCAATCGTGATATGACAATTGTTGTAAACGAATGAGAGGCGCCCACCCGCCCGAGGTTTTCCGTCGTACCGCGGGTCAAACAACGTATCTAACGCAGTCGGATCAACAACATCCGCCAGCGGTCGGAGGGTACATGGTTCACGACCTTCGAGTGCGCTCACTGCGCGTACAACGGCCGTGCTGACCAATTCGTTTCCCCCGATCTCGTACTCCACAATACTATGCGGTACTGGACGATGAAAACCAGTGGAGTTTTTCACCCGTTTTATCAAAACAGACTTTGGAGAGTGATGGGGACTGGACGTTGCGCAATCTATGTTTCTGGTTGGCTCCCGCCCCCTTTCTCGCGGACACCGTGCATACAGGATCTTTACCTGGTCGAGTGGAACGGCCATCGGATCGTGAGGCCGAACGTTCGTCGGTCGCTCAGGCACCCATGTTCGCCACTTTCTCGGCGAACTCGGCGTTGAGATCGGCGTGGTGGTGGACGATCTTCCACTCGCCGTTTTCCTTCCGGTAGACGTTGGTCGCCCGGCCCTCTAGGGAGACCGGTTCACCCGCAAAGGTCACCGACGCCGACTCGGTGCAGAGTTCGTATGCAAGGTCGCCGGTGACGCGGATGACCTGGTCCGTGTGGGTGACCGTGCCATTCGTACACGCTGCCGCGACTCCCTCCCAAGACCCATTGACGGCCTCCCAGCCCTCTTCCCGCCCACCGATTGGGTGCATGGTCGTCACGTCATCCTCGTGTGACCAGATGTCCGCCATGGAACTGGCATCCCCGTTCGCCATCTCTTCCAGTGCATTGTAGAACTGGTCGGATGCAGCTCGGATGTCCTCTTCAGCGGTGGTCTTCGCGGGCTCGTCTGCTTCGGTACGTGATGAATTCATGTGCTGGTCTCTCCATGCGCACACAGGACGCCCACCCGTGTGAACTGGCAACATTTTCACGCGGCGATGGTGTTACGAGCAACTGAATGACGCACGACCACCCAGACGGGAAGCGTGCTGAATACAGCGCGCGAATGTTGCAGGAAAGCAGTTCAAATCTTGATCGTTGGAATCGTTCAGTACAGAGGACTCGGTTACCGTATCAGCCGACAACCGATCCTTCTTTCCCATTCGACCGTCTCGGTGAAATTCTTCCACAAACACTTGACGTACCTGTCGAACACGAAGGGGAGACGTTTCATGTCCGGAACATTCCTGTTGTTCCGTTTCAAGAACCACGCGATCACTAACTGGACCGTCTCAATTATCGTCGCTGGCGGCGTAAAGACCCACTAATGACTTCGATATTTCGAGAGCGGATGGCCGCCGAGATGGATGACGGGTTTGTGATCTACATCAACGGAATGCGGCTCAACAAACTCCGGGCGCTCCCGCACTGGCTGATGGCGAACTGGAAGGTTGCGAAGATGTTCAGGGAGCTTGAAGCGGATCCGGACAGTGGGTTCCTCGGGTACACACCGATCTTCCTCGGATTCCGAAAAGGGGCTGCGATGCAGTACTGGCGGTCGCTTGAGGACCTCCAGCGGTTCGCGACCGACCCGAACGGCGCTCATATCCCAGCTTGGAAATGGTACAACGAGAAGGCCGATCCGGACGGGGGGCTCGGGTTCTGGTCGGAACTCTACGTCATCGATGGAGACTCCTTCGAGACGTTCTTCCGGAACGTCCCGCCCATCGGGATCGGGAAGTTCGCGGAGATGGTCCCGATGCGCGAACACGAACGACGATTCGGGCTCTCCCCTGACGGGAGTGCCCGGAGTGCACCGACCGCTGAATAATCCGTCGGTGGGGAGGGCTGATGGCATTCGTTCCGAGAGCCAGTTTAGACTATCTGGAACAGCTGCTCGACGACCGATTAGAGTGATCGGTCGGGGTTGTGAATGGTCGTCTAGGTCGCGAGTCCAGTACGTGGCAGGGCCACCAAGACTCAACGAGGGTCCGTCTGTAACCATGGCCAGTTTGGCCACCACAGCCCACCGACGGGCGATTCACACTCTGAAGCAGTTGTTCCGGTCCGAATCTGAACAGTTTCCCCTACTGACTTTGTTTGATACCGAGGTACAACTGGAGCAACTCGGGTTCTTCGCTGAGCTCATCTGGAGTACCGTCGAACTGAGTTTTACCTTGAGCGAGGACGTATACGTGATCAGCGACGCGGAGTGCTGCGCGGACGTTCTGTTCGATGAGGATGACGTGAGCGCCGTCGTCGACGAGGTCACGGATCATGTCAAAGACATCGTCGACCAAGGTGGGAGAGAGACCTGCACTTGGCTCGTCAAGTAGGTACATAGAAGGTTGGGCGATCATCGCCCGGCCGAGCCCAAGCATCATTTGTTGCCCCCCAGAGAGCGACCCTGCCCGTGATTCAGATTTCTCTTCCAACGCAGGGAACCGCCTGTAGACGGTCGAGATTCGCTCGGAGAGCTCCTCGGGATCGTCGATGAAGTGACCACCAATCCGAAGGTTCTCGTGGACCGAAAGCGAGTTGAACAGGCCACCATCTTGAGGGAGTTGCACGATTCCGTGACGGAATACCTCTACAATACGTACGTTTGTCAGGTCTTCATCTCCGTAGTGAACGGTTCCCGACCAGACAGGCAATGCCCCAGAGAGTGCCTTCATAAGCGTCGATTTTCCACTTCCGTTGGGTCCAAAGATACAGGTCACACCGGTATGGCTACGCACGGAGACGTTGTGGATGACCTCGTGACGTCCATACCCAGTGACGATATCGGTGCCACGAAGAACGGGATGTCCGGCCGTGTCGGTCCTTTCTATACTCATAGTTAAATCGCGAACTCACCGGTTTCGGCATCGGTCCCTAGATACGCTTCTTGGACGGCGACTTCCTTGGAAACGTCCTCAAAAGTCCCCTCAGCGATGACAGAGCCCCGATCGAATACTGTCACGCGCTTTGTGATGTCTTGGATGACGCGCATATCGTGTTCGATGATAACGAGTGTGGTTCCATCGGCGTTCATCTCTTTTAAATATTCTAAAATTCGATCTTGCAAGGCTGGATTGACTCCTGCGGTCGGTTCATCGAGGAGGATACATTTGGGCTGGAGCATGAGTACACGCCCCAATTCCAAGAGCTTCTGTTGTCCACCACTGAGTTCCTTCGCTTTGTTTTCGACCACGTGGTCGATATCGAGGAATTCGAGTATCGAAGCTGCTCGCTCACGCTTCTCATTAGTAATGCGAAGGCCGGGTGAATACACTGCGAGTAAGTTATCTTCCACGGTGAGTTCTTCGAATGGTGTCGTGATCTGAAAGGTCCGTACGAGTCCGCGGTTAGCAATCTCGTGTGATTTCGAGTGGGTGATATCAGTGCCGTCGAAGACGACGGTGCCGGCGTCTTTCTCGTAGAAACCGGTAATCACGTTGAAAAACGTCGATTTTCCGCTTCCGTTCGGACCGATGATGCCGCGAATCTCCCCGCTATCAATCGTCAATGACAGGTTGTCATTAGCGACGAGCCCGCCGAATCGCTTTGTCACCTCCGAACACGTTAGCAAGGGAGTACTCATTAGACTACAGTGAGTAAGCGAGCAACGTACTAAAGTTGACCGGGCGTTCGGGTGGGAGATTGCCACATGCTGTCTCTTTGTGTTACTCGTCCGCTTCAGAAACGGGAGCCACAGAACAATTCAGTGATACAGAATCGGGCGCATACCCGCGTCTTGAGGTGCGGGAGGAGGTCAGCAGTTTTTGTGTTCTGTCGGTGTCTCTGGGCCGACGATATGCTTATCGACTCTAGGAGTGTTATCAATACACATGGTATCCGAGCCGGTTGACCTTCGAGTGACGAACGCGCGCGTGGTTGCGCCCGGTGGGACCTTCTTCGGTGGTGTTGCCGTCGACGACGGCGTTATCGTTCGTGTTGGAAGTACGTCGCGACTCCCAGACGCAGAACGAGACATCGATGCCGATGGAAAATATCTGATACCAGGACTCATCGACCCCCACGTTCACATCGGACGCCGCGGGAAGGGCTATCCCGATCAGTTGGAGATCGAGTTCGAATCAGAGACGAAGGGCGCTGTTTTCGGCGGCGTTACGACGATTATGAACTTCATCGAACAAGGAGACCAGTATCTTCCCGATGTGGAGTTCTTCAAGCGCGTGGGTGAGGACAACTCGTATATCGATTTTACTCACCACTTCGTCATGACCCATGACCATCACGTCGACGAGCTAGAGGGACTTGCTGCCGAGGGGTTCCGGTCGTTCAAGATGTTCTTCAACATGTACAAGTACATGGATATCGACATCCAGCCTTCAGAAATCGACCGGGTCTATCGGGTGCTGACGAAGGTGGCCGAGATGCCCTATGGGCTGGCGATGTTCCACGCAGAGAACGCCGAACTGAGCTATATGAAGCGTCAGGAGGTCAAAGCATCGGGGCGGAGTGGGTTGAAAGCATGGAGTGATGCCTCACCGGGAACGAGCGAGGCGCTTCAAATCGACCACATTTGCCGACTCACTGAGTTCACCGATTCACAGTCGTACATCGTCCACATCAGCTGTGAAGAAGGTGTAGATGCGCTCGAACCGTATCAACAACGTGGCGTCCAGGTCTACGGAGAGACACTCGCGCCCTTTCTCGGTCTGACAAATGATGAGGACCTGGGAGTGTGGGGAAAGGTTTCTCCACCGATTCGGGACGAACGAAGTCGGATGCGCCTCTGGGCTGCGCTCCGGACGGGCGTCATCGACCACGTCGGGACAGACCATATCTCGACCAGCCTCGAAGAGAAGGAGTTGGGAGAGGGAAAACACGGTGCATTCTGGGAGTCGCCACCCGGTATTCAGCCAGGTGTCGAGTCGTTCCTGCCGGTGATGCTGACCGAGGGCGTGAATAAGAACCGAATTAGTATGGAGCGACTCGTCGAAGTGTGCTCAACGAACAACGCGAAGCGATTCGGCCTCTACCCCCGAAAAGGAGTTATTGCAGAGGGAGCAGATGCCGACCTCGTTATCATTGATTTGGAGCAATCGGTCGTCGTTGACGATGACTTTTACCACACGCTCGAAACGTCGTGGTCACCATTCCACGGCAAGGAGATGACCGGACTTGCGACCACGACCATCGTCGACGGGCAGGTCATCGTCGAAGACGGCCAGTTCTTTGGGACGCCTGGCACGGGGTCGTATCTCCCCGTCACGGACACGGGCATTGCTCCCCGTGACTCCGGGAGTACGTAAGGCGATGTTCGAGGAATTCCCGTGACGTCGTCACTTGACCGGGTCGGATTGTTCCTTCCAACCGAAGACAGTACCGAACTCGTACGACTTGCTGAGGATCTCGGATACGAGAGTGTCTGGGCCGGCGAAGGACAGGGTCGGTCGGCGTTCGGAAAACTCGAAGCGTGGGCTGTTGCAACTGACCGCATCGGCCTCGCAACTGGGATTGTAAACGTCTTCACCCGAACACCGGCGACCATCGCACAAGAGATTGCAACGCTCGACTCCCACTCTAACGGACGGGCAATTCTCGGTCTCGGAACGGCTCACCCTGGTGTGGTGGAGGGATTTCATGGCACTAGCTTCGAGCGACCGCTCCCACGAGTTGCCGAGTATATTCGACTGATTCGACGATATCTCGCCAGTGAGGCGAGTGCATACGAAGGAACGTTTTATTCGCCCGACCGAACGTCGTTTTGGGACGCGTTCGAGCCACTGCGAGATGCGATTCCGATATACAACGCGGCGCTCGGACAGGCGAATGTTCGATTGACGGGAGAACTTGCTGACGGGTGGGTACCGAACTTCTATCCGAGAGAACGGTTTACAGAAGCACGCGACTGGTTAGCTGTTGGTGCCGACCGAGGCGGCCGCCGTGCGGACGACATCGACGTTGCAATGTACATTTTAGTCGTGGCCGACGAGAATCAGGCCACCGCACGCGAGCAAGCCGCCCGCCATATCGCCTTCTACGTCCGCGACATCCCGGGCTACTACGCCCGTTCTCTTCGAGAAGTGGGCTATGAGGACGTTGTGAACCGTATCGAGGCAGCCTCGTCAACGAATGCTGGAAGTGCCGAGGTCACTGACGACCTGATCGATTCGCTCGCGATAGCGGGAACGCCGACCGAAGTTCGTGCGGAGCTAGCTTCTCTCGTGGAAGCGGGTGTCGATCTCCCTATCATTCGGGCCCCCACTGGAACAGACCACGCGACGATCGAATCGATGCTTCGAGCGGTCGCCCCACCGTAACCGGGAAGAATCGAGTTACTCGTGTCAGTTCGACTGGCGACATGCTCATGCTCATTGGTAACAAATGTAATGTGACTTGCTATGAGTCCTCGTATATGGGACGGCCTACTCTCAGACCGCGACCGTCTCGTCATTGAGCGGTCAGGCTACGGGAGAGAGGGCGCAACAAACTACAAGACACGTGGGTGGGGTGACTCACCCCTCGTACTCGTAATCGATATGCAACGGTTCATTTTGGGTCCTGAAGAGCCGATTGAAGAAGCCGTTCGGGAGTCTCGAATCGTCCTCGGAAACGTCGGATGGACGGCGCTCCGCGAGCACATCGCCCCGTTTATAGACTCCATTCGAGGGACTGGCGTCCCAATCGTTCACACGCGAATGATCCCACCTGCATACGATGACCCGGACCACCGTGACCTCCAGTTTGTGGAGGAGCTAACGCCGCTTGAAGACGAAGTGGTGATCGAAAAGGAGTTTCCCAGTGCGCTGTATGGGACCAGTCTGCTCTCACGGCTCATCCGGTGGAAGGTAGACACGCTCGTCGTCGTCGGGAACACAACGAGTGGGTGTGTTCGGGCGACCATCACTGACGCGCAACAATACGGGTTCAAAGTCATCGTTCCTGAGGAGTGCGTCTTCGACCGTCTCGAAGCCGCACACAAAGTCGGATTACTCAACATCTGGATGAAGTACGGAGAGGTACTCCCGACCGAGGAGGTACAAGCCCACCTCACCTCCGATGGGTCGGCGGAGGCAGCATGACCACGGTAGCCTGTCGATTACGGCCGGGAGCCACTCCTAGACGTGTCAACAGGTCCACTGGGAGTGGTCTGCTGTGAACGAACTCAGATTTCTCGCGCTCAATGGCCTGATGCACGGAAACGGGTTCCCTGAATCGTCGCTCGAGGCAGGACTCGAGGCCGACCCGGCGTTCATTGGTATCGATGCTGGCTCGACCGATGGTGGCCCTTACTATCTCGGCGCGGGTGAAAACATGCATCAATCTCGAGCGGCGGCAAAAGAGGTCCTCAGAACGCTCATCACCCACGCCCGTGCAGCTGACATCCCGCTACTCGTCGGGTCGGCAGCGACTGGCGGTGGGCGGGTCCACCTCGACTGGACGGTTGAACTCGTCCGTGAAATCGCTACTGAGGAGGCTCTCGAGTTCACAGTCGGTGCAATCGATGCGGAACAGAGTGCGTCGACTATCACGCAGGCGATCGACGAAGGTCGACTCGAGGCACTCGACGGGAGCAAGCCCTTAACCCGTGCCGATGTCGAATCGAGCGAACGAATCGTCGCGGTCATGGGGCCCGAACCGTACACCGAAGCACTGGACAGAGGTGCGGATGTCGTCATCGCCGGCCGGTCGTCTGACGTGTCGATATTCAAGGCGTTGCCCGTCGAGATGGGGTTCGACGAAGGTCTCGCGACACATCTCGCGAAGACAATCGAATGCGGCGGCCAAATCGCCACACCGAGTACCGGCGGAGATTGTATGCTCGGGGTTCTCACGGACGAGTACTTCCGAGTCACACCGACCAATCCGGAGAAGACGACGAGTCCGCTATCAGTCGCCTCGCACATGCTCTACGAGTCAGCAGACCCGTTTGTCTTTGTCGAGCCACGCGGTACGCTTCACACTGACGACTGTTCGTACCAGGCTGTCGACGACCGTACCGTCGAAGTTCGTGGTTCGCGTTTCGAACCGGCAGCCGAATACACGCTCAAACTGGAGGGTGCCCGCCTGGTCGGATACAGAGCGATAACCGTACTCGGAATCCGTGATCCCGTGTTAGTTCACAGGCAACTGGACGCATTTCTCGACAGGACCACAGCGGCTGTCGCGAAAAAAGCAAAGACACAGGGAATCCAGGAATACACCATTTCGACGCACGTCTACGGTCGTGACGCGGTGATGGGTGCTCGAGAACCAGACCCCACACCGTCACACGAAGTGGGTGTGGTCGTCGATGTCGTCGCTCCGACAGCAGACACAGCGAAGGGACTTGTCCACCATGCAGGAAATTACCTACTACACGCCGATTACCCGAATCGTACTTCGACTGCCGGAAACGTCGCGTTCCCGCTGTCCCCACAGGACGCGGCAATCGACCGTGCCTACGAATTCTCCGTCTGGCACCGGATGTCTGTCGAAGACCCACTCGAGCGGTTCGATATTTCGACGGAGGTGGTAGGATGACGACCCTCCGTTCCCTTGCACAGGTAATTCGAAGCAAGAACGCTGGAATCCATTACGTTACCATCGACATCATGTTCGACTCGCCGGCCACGTATCAGGCGGTCAAGGAGAGCGGTGCCCTCACCACGGCCGTGTTCGCAGACGCGTACGAACTGTCTGAATCTGATGTCCGGTTCTTCGAGTACGACCCGGGTCTAGCATTTAAGGTGACGATTCCCCGTACGCAGTCGGCAGGGAGTCCCGGTGATAGTGACATCTACGGCGCACAACAGTACGCACCCGTGCTCGACATCGAGGTGCCGATATGAGCACCGATACGGCGAGTGATGAGACGCTCGGAACGGGAGTGGGTCCGCTTTCGGGATTGGTCGTCATCGAAACAGGGTCGATGATCTCAGCACCAACGACCGGTCGGTTGTTGGCCGACTTCGGCGCGACTGTGGTCAAGGTCGAATACCCAACGGCTGGCGATCACAGTCGTCGGTTCGGGCCGGTCAAAGATGAGGTCGGGCTCTGGTGGAAGTATGTCGGTCGCAACAAGAAGTCCATCACGCTCGATCTGAAAGCCACCGAGGGGCAGGAAGTGCTCTTGGACCTCGTGAGCGAAGCCGACGTCCTCCTCGAGAACTTCCGTCCCGGAACGCTCGAACGATGGAACCTCGGATTCGACCGGCTCAAAGAAGTCAACTCAGACCTGATAGTCATGCGTATCTCAGGGTTCGGACAGGACGGCCCATACGCGGAAAGACCCGGGTTTGGGACGCTTGCCGAGGCGATGAGTGGCTTCGCGTATATCAACGGCTATCCCGACCGCCCACCCCTGTTACCACCGACCGGTCTCGCCGACCACATCGCGGGCTTGTTCGGTGTAATTGGTGTGATGTACGCGCTCTATCACCGAGATGTCAACGACGGAGGCGGCCAGTACATCGACGTAAGCCTCATCGAGCCCATCTTCAACATTCTTGGTCCACAGCCGCTGCGGTACGACCAACTCGGTGAGATAGAAGAGCGAAGCGGGAACCGGTCGACGAATTCGGCCCCTCGGAACGTCTACCGGACGAGCGATGGGAGGTATGTCGCGCTGGCCGGGAGCGCACAACCACTCGCGATGCGGGTGTTCGACGCGATCCAGCGTCCTGACCTCAAAGACGACCCACGGTTCGTCGACAACGAAAGCCGGGTCAAACACTACGACGAGCTCGACGCCGTTATCGGAGATTGGATCGGGGCGCATACGCGTCAGGAAGTGCTCGAAGCGTTCGAAGCGAGCGACGCGACGCTCGTACCAGTCTACAATATCAAGGATATCATGCACGACCCACATTACAAAGCACGCCAGTCAGTCGTCCGGGTCGACGATCCAGATTTCGGTGAAGCTGCGGTACAAAACGTCTTTCCGCGATTCAGTGAATCGCCAGGAAAGATCGAGCATCTTGGAGTCCATCTGGGGGCACACAACGACCTCGTCTATCGTGAGTTCCTCGGATACGACAGCGAGATGCTTGCTGAACTCGAAGATACGGGAGTGATTTAGATGCCGCTCGCGTTCCCGACCGAGGTGACAGTTGTCGAAATGCTCCCACGGGACGGGCTCCAGCGACTCGACAGGTTCGTTCCAACCGAAGAGAAGATCAGAATCATCGATGCACTCTCACAAACTGGCGTTTCCGAGATCGAAGTGACATCGTTCACGCACCCGACGGCCGTCCCGAACCTTCGAGACGCAGCGGCTGTCACCGCAGGAATCACTCGCCAACCCGGCGTCACCTATCGGGCACTCGTGCCGAACGTAATCGGACTCGAGCGAGCCATTGAGGCAGACATCGAGAAAGTAAATGCCCTCATTACGGCAAGCGAAGAGTACAATCGGCGGAATCAGAACATGACCATCGAAGAGAACCTCGATGAGATTATCGAAGTAATCGAACGCGGTCACGAGGCCGGTCTCGTAGTCGAAGCAGGAATCGGGATGGCATTTTTCAGCCCATATGAGGGTCGCACGCCTCCCGAACGAACGCTCGCTATCGTCGAATCGGTAGTCGATGCAGGGGTCGACGAGGTAACGCTCGCTACCTCGATGGGGATGGCGAATCCGAAACAGGTTGCCGGTCTCGTTGAAAGTGTGTTCACGCGGTGGCCAGACGTTGACCTCGGGATGCATCTACACGATACGAACGGGATGAGTCTCGCCAACACTGTCGTGGCAATGCAACTCGGCGTCGAACGGTTCGACGCCTCGGTTTGCGGTCTCGGAGGCGGGGTTATCCTCCCGAAGTCGATGGAGGACATCGGCAACACGCCGACCGAGGACCTCGTATATATGCTCTCTGAGATGGGAATCGAAACCGGCGTCGACTTCGAGGAACTCACTTCCGTCGCCGCCGATGTAATGGATTCGCTCGATGTTCGGCCAAACAGCCATGTACTGAAGGGTGGGACCCGAGAACAGGTACTCAGAGAGACGAGTGAGAGCTAAGACTGCCCACCAACTCAGTTCGTCGGCTTGTCGTTGCGACTCCCCTCAATTCGCTTCGCACACTCGAGAGCGACACCGTCATGGAACGGTGGGGCGACGACCTGAGCGCTGACCGGAAGCCCATCGGTGTGGCCCACAGGGACCGACACCGCCGGTCCTGCCGCGAGGCTGAACGGTTTGGTGTTTGAGTACTGTAGACCCTCCGCTGCGGTTAGAATCTCACCGGGTTTCGGCGGCACTGATCGGAGCGTCGGCGTGAGGATAACGTCGACCGTCTCGAAGAGTCTCGTGAGTCGCTCACGGAACGCGATCGCCTCCCGGCGTGCTACAACGTACGAGCGGCCATCAGTCTCCGCATCGAGCAGTGCTCCAGTGAGAACCCGTGAGGCGATGTGTTCGTTGAATGTGACTGCTGCGAGCGCCGCCGCCCATTCCGCATTATACTGGGTTCCCTGGCCACGAGTGACGAATCCCTGTTTTACGAGCCAAGCGAACTCCGCACCCAGCGCCAGAGAGAAAGCGGCGTTGATTTCTTCGAACGCCAACTCAACCGTGGTGACCGTCACGTCGGTGGCCGCTTCAGTGCGGTCCAGAACGCGCTCGATAGTTTTCGCGATTTCCGTATCAGCCTCGTCCATCGGTCCAGTGACGACTCCGATCGTGATGTGAGACGGCGTTTCGAACACCCGTGTTCGGTCGACGTGCGCAGCAGTTGGGTCACGTGGATCCGGACCCGCGATGGCCTCGAGAGTCATTCGTGCAGTATCGACGTCACGTGTGAGGGGGCCAATGGTATCGGTACTCGGGAGGAGGTCAACGAATCCAGTACGGGGGACCAGGCCGTGTGTTGGTTTGACGCCTACGATTCCACAGCACGCCGCTGGGGAACGCACGCTGCCGCCCGTATCCGTTCCGAGTGCTGCGTCGACGAAACCAGCGGCCACTGCTGCACCGCTTCCACTGGAGGAGCCGCCAGGGACACGACCCTCGTAGTTCGGATTTGTGACGGTCCCTAACTCGCTCCACTGGCCTGCTGGGCCGACCGCGAACGCATCCATGTTGGCCTTCCCGACGAGACTCGCCCCTGCATCGAGCAAGCGCTCTACGACTACGGCGTCGAACGAAGGGACATACTCGAATTCGGTCAGTCCGCACGTCATCGCGAGGCCACGAACAGCAATGTTGTCCTTGATGGCAAACGAGAGTCCACCAAGCGGTCCCGAATCTTGCTCACGCCGAGGCTCATCGTACACCCACAACAGCGCGTTGTGGTCGTCATCGGAGCGGTGTCCTGCCGACTCGGTGACGACGGTGGCTGGCTCAGCCCGCTCGTCGACCACGGTCTGTAGCTCGGCAGCGTACGAGAGTATCTCGGCACGAACCGCGTCGTCGAGTGTACAGTTGAGTTCGGTTGCAAGGCGTTCGATTCGGGAGTGGCGGGAGTCTGTCTCGGTCATGGGTGTTCGATGAGGGTCGGCTTAGTCAGCGTCGGATTCGTCGGTATCGGGAGCCTCAGAGACTGGAGCAGACGTTCGGTTACCGAAGAAACCTCGGAACTGCTCTGACCACCCAAGCACCCCCCGGGGACTGAATAGAATAACGAGGAGAAGGAGCGCACCGTATATTGCTCGATCGAGGCTGGCGACATCGCCGAACGTTTGTCGGGCGATGTTGCTCAGCGGCGTGACGATGAACGACCCGAGAATAGGACCGGCGACAGTCCCAATACCACCGAGGAGTGCTGGGAGCAGTATCTCAACATTCCGGAAAATGTCGAAGACCGTACTGGGGGAAATCGTGTTGAAGTACATACTCCAAAACGAACCCGCCCAGGCAGTGAAGAAGGCACTAACTGCGACGGCAAGCATCTTGTATCGGTATGGAGAGATACCGAGACTCGACGCCGCAGTCTCGTTCTCTCGAATCGCGAGAAGATAGAGGCCAACCGAAGACCGGCGAATGAGCCACGAGACGACCGTCACGACGAGGAGGAACACGAGTATCAGGTAGTAGTATGGTAAGTCCGAATTGAACTGAAACGCGAAGAGACCGAACTCGAGACCATACTCACCCGGGCTAGGTCTAAAGTACCCACTCGCACCGTTCAGTTCGCGGATGTTCGTGACAAACAGGCGGGCCAGTTCACCGAACGCGAGCGTCGCGAGAGCGAAAAAGTGCCCGCGGAGTTTGTATCGAAACGTGAGGAACCCCGCAAACAAACCATAGCATGCCGCAATAACACTCCCGACTAGCAGCCCGAACCAGGGGTTGATCGAGAAATCGACGAGGAGGACTTGTGTCGCGTACGCTCCGATACCGAAGAAGGCGACGTGTCCGAAGGAAAACTGGCCGGCGTACCCGGACATGATGTTCCACGACTGGGCCGTGAACGCCCAGACGAGAGTGACAATGAGAATATGGACGCTAATCCACCGATTGAGTGTGATCCCGAACAGCGAAACCGTGACGACGTACGGGAGGATTGCCATCAGACCGAACCCGAGCGCACCTTTGAGAAGTGGGGCGTGGCGTGAGGATTGCACTGCCAGCAGTCGGTCTGCAGACGATGAGCCACCGTCTCCAGTACTCACGAGAGGTCACCACCGAACAGGCCCTCGGGTTTGAGCAACAAGACGGTGACGAACAGCATAAAGACGAGAAGTTGGTTAACGGTCCCAGGAAAGTAAAATCCGCCGAAGATAACGATTGCGCCGACTAACATCCCCCCGACGAAGGACCCGGGAAACGACCCCAACCCCCCGAGGACGACGATGACGAACGCGTTAATCAAGTACAAGTCACCCGTGAACGGGTCGAACGACTCGATGAGTGCCACTGCACCGCCGGCAAGTCCAGCGAGCCCGGCACCGATACCGAAGGTTATCCGGTCGATATTTTTGATATCGATGCCCGCATAGCGCGCACTGTCACGGTCGTCAGCGGTCGCACGGATTTTCAAGCCGAGTCGTGTATGCATCAAAAACGCGTAGATCGCGACCATCACGGTGATTGCAAGCACGAGCACGATGAGCTTGTCGACGGCGATAAAGACAGTTCCAAACTGGAGCACACCCATATCGAGGTCCACCGACCGAGGATTCGGATCGAACAGGATGGCGATAGCGCTCGTAATGATGAGCGCGACACCGAACATCGCGATGAGCTGGCTTTCTTGTGGTTCTTCGATGATACGACCAACCACACCCTGATAAATGCCGGCGCCGACGACAAACAGGAAGACAACTGCCACCGGAAGAAACAACAGAGGGTTGAGTCCTAACGTCTTCGCCGCACTCCAGACGAGATAGATGCCGATCGTGATGAAAGCGCCGTGAGCGAAATTGATGATGTCCATCACCCCGAATATCATTGTTAGCCCGAGGGCAGTCAACGCGTAAACACCACCCAGCAGTAACGCGAGTACCAGTAGTTGGAGCAGAAACGGGTCGAGTGTGAGGAGGTCTTCGCCGAACTCCAAGAACGGATCGATAAATCGAGAGATGTCACCGAGTTGGAGGAGTAGGGTCGACGTAGTGTGAACGTTCATACGCAGTGGTGATATAGCGAACGGGGGATTCAGAGAGAACCGAACGATTGGAGGTCTGCTTCTGCAAACTCGTCAGGCCACACAATTCTCGGCTGGAAATCCTGCACCTGGTGGATTGGAGCGAACGCGTTCTCGTTTTCGCCCTGTTCGTCGAACCGGATCGGAGAGGGCATGGCGAGAATGTGCTCGTTTAGCTCGGTTGCTTTGAGAGCGTCGTTGATGCTGTCTGGGTCAACACTACCGGCTTGTTCGATGGCTGTGAGCGTGAGGTCAGCCGACGTGAACGCGACCGCCGCGCCGGCAACCAACGGGTTGTCGTTGAACTCCGCGCTGAAACGCTCCTTAATCTCGGCCGAGCGTTCGTTGTTCGGGTTGATGGCGAAATTAACGTCAAGGACGCCGTTCGCATACGGCCCGATGTCGTTTTCCATCACGTTCGGGTCGCCGAACGTCGACGTGGCCGCCGAAGAGATGACTTTCGGTCGGTACCCGATATCACTCATTGCGTTCATCAGCAGTGTTCCGTGGATGGTGAACCCAGTCGGGGCGACAATGTCTGGATTAACTCCCTTGAGTCGTGTCGCCTGACTGTCTGCGTTCGTCGCATCGACTTCGATGACTGTTTCGGCGACCACTTCCAGCCCCTCATCTTCGGCAAAGCTCCTCGCGGAGTCGATGATACTCTGGCCGAAGAGGTCGTCTGGCCGGAAGAACCCGACTGTCTCCACGTCGATATCTTGCTGCGAAGCGAGGACTGGTGTTTGCCGTGCCCAGTCGCGGCCGAAGTGGAACGTCGTCGGCTGGACACGGTACACGTAGTTGAAGTCGTTATCTTGCAGGACGGCTTCGGCAGCTGAACCTGCTGTGACGAACGGAAGGCCCTCGCGGTCCGCGACCTGTGCAGCTGCAAGCGTCACCGACGAGAGCCAACACCCGATCAGTGTGTGGATGCCTTGGTCCATCAGCTCCTCAGTCACCTGTCCGCCCAATTCCTGTGCAGCCTGGTTGTCTCCCTTGATGACGCGAACCTCCGCACCGCCGAGCGACTCGATACCGCCCGCTTCGTTGCGAAGCATTGCCGCTAACTCCACGGCGTTAGCCATCAAACCACCCGTATACGCGAGGTTACCGGAGAGGGGGAAGTTCGCTCCCAGAACGACTTCTGATGCAGTTCCGCCACCGGTAGTTGTACCGGGTGTCGTCGTCGGTTGCTCGGTGGGTGTGGCTGTTCCGTCACCGCCATTTGCGTCTCCGTCCGAAGTACAGCCAGCTAGTCCAGCAACACCCGTTGCACCGACTGCCTTTAGGAAGTTGCGACGTCTGAACGAATAGCTGTCCGTTGTTCCAGGTTTTCTGGACACTGAACTCATGACAAATGTTGCCTATGCACAAAGATAGCCTTTACGAATTTATCACAATAATTCATAATGATTAGGCGATTGGTCCGACTGTCCAGTGTTCGACGATCAATTTCGCTGCAGTCGTCGGAATTGGCCTGTTCCTGTATCCAATCCTAAAGCGACACAGCGAGTCGATAACTGGGTTAACCGGGGGATCCGATAAGTGGCAGAGTCATGGTTGCGAACCTGAAACACCCATTGTTCGGGATTCCTGCGCTGACGAGACCACGGATCTCGTCCGCCCACCAGACCACCCCACGTTCTGAGGACGTCCGCAGGCACAGGAGGACGTCAATATATTGATAATGTGGTCATTACATACGTACCCATGTAATTGACAATTATGGAATAAATTCGTCATCTTGGCACTGTCTAGTTAGCCCAGTCTTCCGAATATTAGGCAAGAAGAAGCGTTCTACGTGGTTAGTGGCCAGTTTTGCGTAGAAACGTCTGATGCGAAGTCTATTCTCGAGTAGGGACAGTCTCTCACGGAGCCAAAGCGACGTCTCCCGGGCAGGCGGCAGGGAGCACCGTGAACGTCTGCCAGCCACAACATCGCAAAAAAAGCGAAACGCGCAGTAGGGTTAGGAGTGGGTGGCCGTCTACTGCTGTCCGGGTCCTCGACCGGAGCCGTGACCGTTACTCTGGCCGTTACCCCGACCGTTGAAAAAGAGCTTTACTTTGCGCTCTTCGTCGGCAGGAATGTGGACGAGGACAGCGTCCTCGTCGTCACTGTAGGCGAACGAGTTCGGCGTCTCTTCGACCATGTCGGCATCGACCGCTTCGTACTTGGTCGGGCCGGCCTGGACTTTCCTCGGCGCTTGCGAACGGTCGAGTCGCAACAGGTACGACGAGAGTTGTGAGTCGTCGTAGTTTTCGACTTCCATCTCGGATTCGAAGGTGACGACGCCACCCTCCGTCCCCGTGATGGTGAAGTTCGTCACGTTGTACTCGCCGTCCTCGAAGTCGTTGGTCTCGCCGTCGTCCTCGTAGAACGAGTACGAAGCTTCTTCGTCGAGGTAGGTGGTCAACTGAAGCGTCGTAAGTGGCTTTTCTCCCGTGTACTGCTGTACCTCGCGCATTGGGATGATCGAGTCTTTGCGCACGTAGATCGGCAGATGGTCGACCGGGACGTCGACGGTCATCCACTGCCCACCGTCGTACACGTCGTTCGTCCAGAAGTCGACCCAGGTCTCACCGTCTGGTAGGTAGACGTCGCGTTCCGTCGCACCTTCTTCGACGACTGGTGCAACAAGCACGTCGTCACCGAAGAGGAACTGGTCGGCGATGCCACGGACTTCGTCGTCGTCCTGGAATTGGAAGACCAGCGGCTGGAAGATCGGCTTCCCGTTTTCTGACGACTCCTGGAACTCGTTGTAGAGGTACGGGAGCAGTTTGTAGCGAAGCTCAGTGTACTTTTTCGTGATATCCACGGCTTCCTCGCCGAACGTCCACGGGTGTTGGTTGCGCGGAAGGTCCGGGTCTTGCTTCCTGTGGGTGTCGGTGTGGTTCCGGAAGAAGGGGATGAACGCTCCCAGTTCTATCCAGCGCTTGAATAGTTCGGGAGAAGGCCGCCCGACGAATCCGCCGACGTCGTGACCACAGAACGCGAGCCCAGAGATCCCCATGTTCATCATCATCGGAATCTGCATCTGCAAGTGGGGCCAGATACTCACGCAATCACCGGTCCAGATTGCCGCGTACCGCTGGCCGCCAGCGTAGAGGTTCCGGTTCAACAGGAAGGGACGGTCGTCGGGCTTGTAGAGGTCGTAGGACTCACGAGATGCCCGGGCATAGTCGAACCCGTACATGTTGTGATACTCCTCGTGCAACATCGTGTCATTACCCGTCCCGTGGATGTTGTCCACCGGCATCGTCCAGTCGTAACGGGTATTCTTCTGGAATACCGCCGGCTCACCCATGTCGTTTTTGATCCCGTCGAAGCCGGCATCAAACAACACGTCGTGTTGTTCGGCCCACCAGCTGCGGACCTCAGAACGCGAGAAGTCGGGCCACACCGCGACATCGGGCCAGACTCTCGCTTTGAACGTCTCCCCGTTCGCATCCTTGGTCCAGTAATCATTGGCAGTCCCTTCGAGATAAGGGTCGTACGGTTCGAGTTCGCCGTCACCATCGACGTCTATCTCCTTGTCCACCGCGACACCCGGGTCGTTGACGGCGACCGTCTTGACTTCGGGCAACTCCTCGCTTAGCGTTTGGAGCGCATCGCGGTGTGAGTCCTGGATGCTGAAGACGCGGTAGTTGTTCATGTAGCCGATATCGAAGTGCATCGCGTCCAGCGGAATCTCCTCTTGGCGGTACCGGTGGGGTACCTCGACGAGTTCCTCGGGGCTGTATTCCCACTTGCTCTGGTGGAATCCAATCGCCCACTTGGGTGGCAGGTTGATGGTTCCGGTCAAACTCGTGTAGCTGTCGAGGACATCGCCGATTTCCGGACCGTAGGCGAAGTAGTACGTTAGCTGGCCGCCATCGCCAACGAAGTAGTAGTAGTCTTCACCAGCGTCGGTGTCGTAGGTCTCCTCTACGCCCTCGGGGTCCTGTACCTGGGGCGTGTGGAACACGGTATGGTTGGGATTATCAAAGAACATCCCGTACGCACCGGCATTCTTCAGACCGACAAAGAACGGAACCGACGCGTAGACGTAGTCACTCGTGTAAAAGTACCCGTACTGGTCCGTATTCCAGTTCTCGAGTTTCTTTCCGCGTTGGTTGAGTGTGAGTTCGGGCTGTTCGCCGAAGCCATAGAAGGCTTCGTCCTCGTCGGCCTTCTTGTACACGTAAGGCAACGGCTCGTTAGGCGTTGGGTCGGCCGTTTGGACGTCCTCCTGAGTATCAGCGGTGTCTGCATCTAGGTCGCTCACGTTTGTGGACCTGTAAGCGGACTCTTGCAGCGTTGAGTTGGTCTGCTGTGTTGCGTTTGTTTGCGGCGTTGGGTTGGTCGCTTCCTCATCTCTCTCGGGAGATGGGACGTATCCTGACGACCCCTTATCCAAGTAGTCCTCGTTGATGACCGTCCCATCCTCGTCGAGGAACCGGACACCGAAGAGTTCCGTGTTGATTTCGACAGTAACCGTGTCGGTCTCGATGGCTATCTTGTCGGGGCCCGAATCGACGCTGAAGCTCGGCGTGTCCCACTCGCTGAGTCCGTTCTCGATACCCCGAGATTCGTATTCTTCCTCGCCCGGTTCCATGATGGCGACGCGAACCAGGCTGTCGCTGAACAGACGAATGTACCCTTCGTGAGTACCGAGGTCAAGTTTCACTCCGTCGTCGAGAACTTCGTGACCCTCGACGGACAATTGCATGAGGTTGTCCTCGTCCACCTGTGGTTCGTAGTGGATCTTCGAATCATAGTGGTGTGCCGATGCGGGGGCTGAAGTGAGCGCACTCCCCGCCAGAAGGGCGGCTGTGGATTTCAACAGTGCGCGTCGTCCGACCGGAAGGAAATCGGAGTCGTGTGTGTTTTTATCAGACATCGAAAGTGTGGGTGGCGACTAGTGTACGTTCGCGAGGCGGTTCGACGAGCCAGAGTCCGGACCGACTCATAGTACAGACCCCGCGATTCCGTCCGGGGATCTGTACGCTCTATTCGTTGCGGAGCTAATTGTTGGCGTCATTCCATGGTTTTCTTGGAAGAAAATGTTCATCGTACGTTTCAGTCGTGGATATTTACTCAGTGGATAATAACTTTCTGGCCGTTATTATAATGATAAAATGTATCGTATGGGCGAATTTAACATCATCAAACGTTTGTTATTTGGCCGGGTGAGCGCACACGTCCGAACAGATTTTAATCGAAGCAGCAGCGGGGAATTAGCAACTATATTCCAGATTATCGATGGTATTCAGGTTCCGGCACTGTCTAGTTTAGAACCTCCTCGACTAGCGTTCGTCCATCAAGCGCTTAATGCGGTTATTCGAAGTTATCGTATTGCCCGAGTTTTCGAAGCCGCCGTTCCTATTCTGGATATCGGGCTGCCCATCTTCGAGTCCCAGCGATTCGCACGTCCCCTGAAGGGTCGCCATCTTCATCCGGTTGTGAGCGCCGACATTGATACCCCGTAAGAAGGCTACGAACGTTGTCATGGTTGTGTAGTAGTGAATTGGTGGTATCGAAGTCGAACGTCGAGTTGCTACTGGACGACCGTCACGTCGAATTTCCCGCACCAGCGGTAGCGCCGGCCACCCCAGACGAACGTTCGGCGGATGAGTCCGTACAAAAGGAGGGGCACGAACACGAACACCGCCGGGTAGGCCAGCACGGCCGTCCACCGGCGGACGCCCAGGAGTTCGTTGACGGCGAGGTGCAGCACCGTCAGGACGGCCGCCGCGTAGAGCGGGGCCAGGATCGCGCCAGCAAGGACAAGCAGCGAGACGAGGACGGTCCCGGCGATGGCCCCGGGAAAATGCCACCGGAGGATCTGCGTCCACCGGACCGGGCGCTCGACCGCCTCGCGGATGGTCCCCCCAATAGGGACGATACGCGTCCGGCCGACGTTCGTCACCTGGAGGTACTCCATGAGGAGCCCGTCGTCGCTGACGGTCCGCCGAAGGTCATCGAGAAACGCGGCCTCGTCGATGTCGCCTCGCTCGAACATGACCGCGCCTCCCCAGATCTGGTTGCCGAGGGAGAGGGGTAACGAGCCAGCAGCGGCGTACAGCGGTTCGAGCAGCACCGACAGGGGATCCCGCCCGACGAAGTACGGCACCTCAGACACCGGCCCGTACTCGTCGTAGTCCGCGCTACAGGTCGCCAGCCAGTCCGGCGGATGGTGAAAATCGTCGTCCGTCCAGACGAGTCGCTCGTGGCGCGCGGCCTCCATCCCGGCGGCGATGGCGTTGGCTTTCCCCGAACAGTACTCCGGCTCACCGGCGGCGATGAGCCGGACGCCCTCTGGGTAGTCGGCCCGCTCGGTGACGGGGTCATTCGCACCGTCGTGGATGACCAACAGCTCGTCGCTGTCTCCGAGTTGGGCGGCCAGCTCCGCGCACGCGTCGGTCCACCTCGTCGTCGGCAGGATAATACTCGTCGGCAGTCGGGCAGACATGGCGTCTCCCTCTCATCGCCCGGTGGCGATGAGTGCGATGCCGGCGATCCATGGACGCTTATGGTCACGACTTTTGCGGTGGTGACCCATGGAGAGCGCATGCGCTACGTCACTATGGTGGCCTACCCCAATGAGGAGGGGATCAACCGACTCGACCGGCAGGTCACCGAGCTCGGCCTGGAATACCGGGCTATCCACCGCATGGAACTCCTCGCTGACGACACTGTCGCCATGTTCGCCGAGGGCCGCGGCGACGTCGAGGGGCTCCGTCGAGTACTGTCAGAGTCGCCCGAGGTCTTCGAGTTCTCGATCTCCGGCGATGACGCCGGATTCTTCGCCTACACGCGCTACGCGGTGGATGACTTGACTCGAATGCTCATGGAGGGCCGGCGCGAGTCGTCCTACCTGATCGACATGCCGATCGAGCACACCGACGACGGCGGCCTCCGGGTGACCTACATCGGGACGGAGGCGGCCTTCGCTGACGCGCTCTCCGACCAACCGGATGGCGTCCGGGTCGAGGTCGAGCGGACCGGTCCGTACGCGCCCGGCCCCCGCCACGTCGTTTCCCAGTTAACCGAGCGACAGCGGGAAGTGCTCGAAGTGGCGGTCGATCTCGGCTACTACCAGGAGCCCCGTGAGGCGACTCACGACGAGATCGCGGCGGCGACCGGGCTCGCAGAGACGACGGTCGGCGAGCACCTCCGGAAGATCGAGGCGACAGTGTTCTCGTCGCTTCACGTCGCAGTCTCCGGTCGCTGAACCGACCGATTGTTTCGGGGAAACCGGCACTAGACAGCTGCTTTCTCGCCTGCGACTGGCACGACATTTTCAGCAACAAACTGTACGGTACAGATCACGGGAATCTCCAGTCGATGGAGAAGAGCGGGGGAGGTCACCGTCGCTCCGACGACATCGGGCGTGCGCTTCCTCCAGCGTCGTTATCTCTATCTTCCGCATTTGCAGCATCGATTCCGTGACCCACCGACAGGCAGGGTCTGTCCCACCGTTACCTAGACGAACTGCGTCCTTTCCCCCTATCTGCAGAATAAGTGGCTCTGTAGTTTCGGCACACTGCGGTCGATTTCACGGATATCTCACGCTCCGACGAAGGTTGTAGACAATGGCTTTCAGCAGCATTTCACGGAACTCAAGCCACCAGCTCCGCGCACGCACGGCAGCGCCGAGCGTGCGCTTGATGCTTGAGAAGACGGTTTCTGACATGGAGCGTTGGTGGTACCGATCACCGTCCATGCGGGCGTTATGGGCATGATCGAGCGGGTTCATGATTCTGTGCTTGATCAGCGGTCTGATGCCGTTTTCGCGGAGTTCGTCGCGGAAGGCTTTCGCGTCGTAGCCTCGGTCGGCAGCGAGGCTTCGCAGGTCGCCGGCGTTGCGCCGGGCGACCTGCGGGCCGATCTCCGCGTCGTGTTTCTTCGAGGTCGTCGAGTGGATGTCGGTGATGTACAGCGTTTCGACATCCACGAGAGCCGTGACTTTCAGTGCTCGAACGCGGTAGTGCGTGCGGTTGGCGTAGTGTCGGCTGGGCTGATCACGGTCGAAGCCGGTCGAGTCGATGGCGGCGTGGCCAGTGCGTTTCTCGGCTGACGCGCCGAGAAACGCACGCCACGTCTTCGTGGGAATTCGCTCAAACCACGTGCGGAGAACGGTGTAGTGAGGGAGCCGGGAGAGACCTATTTCTTCGAGGACGTTGGGCATCTCGCTGAGCAAATCTACCGCGACGCGGTAGGATTTGCCCAGCTCGATCCGAAGTGCATGAAGCGTGAGCATCGCCCACTCGGCGAACCCGCCACCCTCTTCGGGGTCGGCGGGTTCGTCCGGGTTCGCAACAACTGATTTAGACTTAGCAACCGTAACACGAGTGAAGAGACGGATTTCGGATGTCACACCGATCTGTCTCTTCGCTTTCTACGGCAATAACGCAGTCGCGGCGTCTCTGTCTAGCGAAACTACAGAGCCGAATAAGTATACCTACTCATCAGCTGTTTCGCCTGAACCCCATCTGAACCGAGAGACCGGAGTAGACTACTATTGGAGTTCTTCGACGAGGGCAGCAACCGCCGCATCAACGAGGTCACTGTCCAGACGGCCTTGCCAGAAGTCGATATCCTCGTGGTTGATTGATTGGACGCCCCATGGGACGACGCGACTCTCATCCGGTGTCCCACCACGAAGCCAACTCTCCTTAGGGATGGGGATAAGCCCATCTAGCCAGGATTGTGTCGTTAGCGTCAGCGCAATGTATTGCTCGCCGTGGAATGGACGCCCTTCGTGATTTGAGAGAATGAGCCAGGGCCGAGCATCCGCGTCACCTTTGAACGGGTCATCGCCGTAGACGACGTCCCCCCGCTCGAAGATTGGAGCGACTTCCTTGGCGGTCACTGCTCGTTCTCCACACTCGGATGTGGTTCCCCAGGTGCGTACTCGCGCCAGGACTCCTTGTCCTCCGCACCGAGTTGCTCGTTGAACAGGGCAGTCGCCCGTTCATAGCCGCTGTACCCTTCGAGGCGCTCGGCGTCGTCGGTTACCGCCCAGTACGTCGCCTTGTGTTCGACGAGGCCGCGGCCCTTTAATCGCGAGAGAGCAGTGCTGACCGCGCCCTCATCGACGCCGATTTGAGAGGCGATTTCGCGGGCCTTGAACGCCCGATCCTCGTTAGCAACGAGAAAACCGAGGACTTGGTCCGGGACCGAAAGGTCCGCGAGTTCTTCCTCGCTCGTGTTCTCGAAGGTATCTCGGTCGATGGACATCGTTGAACAGTAGGTCTGTCTTCTGTTGTAAAGAGCGTTAGGGATGAAAGCTATGAAAATTCTGAAGATGATAACTTACCCCCAACTATTGCGAGAGAAGAGGTTGACGAGCGGGATAGCGAGTCCGATCCTGAGATATTGGAGTCGACTAGTGACTCCCCGGAAGACGAAAAATCACTCGGCGAAATACCCCACAAGGGTTCGTCTGTAACGGTGGACGCGGTGGGGCCCCCACAGGCCCCGCAAATGGCTTCAACCCAACGAGGGTTCGTCTGTAACCCGAGCCGTACCAGTACGTCGTCTTCGACAAGCGGATGCTTCAACCCAACGAGGGTTCGTCTGTAACTCACGGACTGTTCGGCGCTGAGCAAGCGCTCCGACCGCTTCAACCCAACGAGGGTTCGTCTGTAACTGAAGTCAAACACCACCCACCGCGACTCTCGGACGAAGCTTCAACCCAACGAGGGTTCGTCTGTAACTCGCCGGTGTCCGAGACGCCCCGGACTTTGTTGGTGCTTCAACCCAACGAGGGTTCGTCTGTAACGGACCCCCCCTGTACACGGCTTTCAAAAGGGTCGACGCTTCAACCCAACGAGGGTTCGTCTGTAACTCCTGTTTCGAGACGAACGGGAGCTTGTCGTGCAGTCGCTTCAACCCAACGAGGGTTCGTCTGTAACGACACGGGACTGTCCTACGCTCTCGGTATCGACTGGCTTCAACCCAACGAGGGTTCGTCTGTAACCCGTAGAGTTCGCCCTCACGCTCCAGCACGACGAGCTTCAACCCAACGAGGGTTCGTCTGTAACTATCTTGTTCGACGGCTTCGAGATGATCTTCAAATCTTGCCGTCGAAGATCGGCTTCAACCCAACGAGGGTTCGTCTGTAACCGCATCCGCAATTGAGCATGCGAAGGACATCCCAAAGCTTCAACCCAACGAGGGTTCGTCTGTAACGGTTCGGACTTCTCGGGGTCGTCGGGGTAGACCGCGCTTCAACCCAACGAGGGTTCGTCTGTAACACAACAAGGTGGAACTCAAATGAAAGACCACTTCGAGCTTCAACCCAACGAGGGTTCGTCTGTAACTGGTTGGGGACGGGTCGTACAACGTCATCGTGTCGCTTCAACCCAACGAGGGTTCGTCTGTAACTTTATACCGCCAGACTTGACCTTGTTGTCCTTAATCGCTTCAACCCAACGAGGGTTCGTCTGTAACCACCGTCACTTCTGTTTTGTTAGTCGATGGGACCGCTTCAACCCAACGAGGGTTCGTCTGTAACTCTCTATCCCCGTTAGCTCGAACAGTTGGAGTGGTAGCTTCAACCCAACGAGGGTTCGTCTGTAACCATGGCCAAATTGGCCATCACAGCCTCCCTACACCCCGTCCACACTCAAGTGTTTCCGTCGACCCTCAATCCCCCCTGAACCCCCGGGGGGTCGACGGAAACTCAGACTGACGAACGTCTGAGTCTGTCGCTGGTCAGTCTAACAACCATTGCAGCCGACCACAAACGCGGTGGTCAGTGGTTGCTCTCTGGGGAACAGTCAGCTAGTACCGACGACAGCCGAGCGAGCATCTTGACCAACTAACTCAACGACCTGCTCGTTCCTCAAACTGGCTTAACTAGACAGTGCCAGTTGTTCGAATGTGTCTATTTTCTTTCTTCTTGGCTAATATGGCCATTGAGCCTCTAGAGGCAGAAGACCGTTCTCGGGTCGTCGGACGGGGCGGGTGATTTAACCGGTCTGGCGCCAAAAATTTGGTATGGAACTACTTGTCGCCGTTGATGGATCAGAAGAGAGCAATCGGGCTCTTGGGTACGCTACGGACATCGCTAACGCGACCGGCGGATCAATCACGCTGATCCACGCAATCGAACCGGATATCTATGACGCTGGTGGTGGAGAACCGATATCCGGGTCCGACCGCAGGGAGCGGCTGGTCATCGATAGCCTTGACGCCGCAGAGGAGCACGGCCGAGCGATCATAGACGAGGCGATCGAGTTTGCAGCCGAACGGGGGCACACCGTGTCCGGAGAACTACTCTACGGCCAACCGGCGAAGATAATACCCGAATACGCCGAGAAAGAAGAGTTCGACACGCTCTACGTTGGTCACCGGGGCCGGTCGGAACGAACTATTGAGTTCTTGGGCAGCGTGGCACGCGACGTGGTTGAGCGTGCTACCATTCCGGTCACTGTCGTCAGGTAAGACCGACTGATTCGTGATCCGAGCAGAGGAATTCTTGGAGTATCATTACCGAGTACTGGTTAACGAACACCCTCTCATTCGTCGGTTCTTCAATCGGTTTGTTTTTTCCAGATAATCCTTCAAACGCCCTACCGATTCGTCATTAAATTAAAATGGACGCCAGTAAAGATACCCGGGTCGATTGGGAAGAAATTCGCAGCCAGATATGCAGCGAGCAGTAACATCAACGGAATTGGAGTCGTCTGCCTTGCAAGATCTATACTTTGAGTCTTGCACGCAGTTCCTGGCAGAATATGGGTAGACTGATTCGAAGCATGAGAACTACATAGCGCTTATCTTGTAGACGTCTTTTCGCTAGATTTGCTGTTTGAGAGTTGTACGTATATATCGACATCAGGTCGGGTGGGGTGATCGGACGGTGTGTTCAAGATAGTCCTATCGATAGGCAGCCCTACTGTTATCCGCCTGAATCCCCTACCGTGGTATATGGCAGATGATAAACAGGGCCGAGATGAACAAGCGGATGACGAAAAACGTCGCCAGCGAGAGCGGATGCAAGAGGAGGCACGTACTCGAGCCGATGAAGAAGAGCCGATGCGTGTCGACCCTGGTGAGCAGCTTGGTGATCTTGATGAAGCGCTCAAATCGCACGACTATCCAGCCACGACAAATGAGTTGGTTGAAGCCTATGGCGATTATGAACTTGAAACTCAGGGCGGCAATAAATCCCTGGAGGACGTACTCGCTTCAACTGATGACCAAATATATGACTCAGCCGGGGACGTTCACAGACAGATACTGGGGCTCATAGGCCGATAGCACAACGGTCCAACACACCCATCTGGCCTTGTTGAAACTCTCAAACGATGATAGTTTTCAACGGCCGTGCTCCATAGAGAGTGTGTCTGTCACCGGTCAGTCGGCGGAAGTCGCGACTGTGGCCTCCTTCTCGCCGGGTGATTCACTTATTTCAGCACCAAACCCGATTCCTGCGACTATTCCCCCCAACATGAGTAAACCAAGTGGACTCCGAAGGCTCCCCAAGCCCGAGATCGCTGTGAATCCCCCCAGAGTGGGACTGCAAGCAAGAATGCGAACAGAGCTTGGGGAGACGTACGGGCAGGCTTTAGCGGGTGATTTCGAGTCACAAACCAACCAGCCATCATCCATGTTACTCCGATGAAGCACAGGAGCTGTGCGTTCCACGCTCCATCTATGTAGTAGACACCGGCCATCACCACACCAGCAATTGCACCAATCAAAGGAGGCTTGTAACTAACCATACTGTCCGTACAAACGATAGACATAGATTTCTTCTACTGACTACCGAGTCAGTATCAATCAAAACAGCGGGAGACGACTGTTATGGAAGAAGCGCGCCGAGTTCAGCATGCCTGTAGAAGCCTCCCCAAGTGCTGTCAGAAGTCTCGTGTGACGTAGACAGTGTGTCGGTCACCGGGGGTCAGCAAAGTAATAGATTATTCCGAAGGTTAGTCCCATCACAACGGCTTGAAAGAGGGCAGACTCCAAAAGAAAGGCACCCACGCCAAGGTAAGTGGTGAACGCGATGACCCCCATAGTGGCAGCGTACATCACCCGAGACAATTTGCTAAGCCGGGCATCAAGACGCTGGTAGAGGTTCACCATTGTGTTCATGCTTCCATGGTGGTTCTGATTGTGCAAAGTCATTTTGCAAGATATGCGCTCTCAATTCAGCACGAGAGAGAAAAGCTACTCCAGAATCGACAATATCGATTCTATTCATCTCTTAGTCGAAGCTTAGGCGTTTTCGTCGACCCACTCACAGAAGGCATCGAAGTCATGCGCTCCGGCGCTTTCGGCGATTTCGGAGCGTTCCGGTACGGAGTTCGCTATGCAGTGGGACGGTCACCTGCCGGCGGTCCTCTTCATTCGTCGGGTGTTCGTAGTACAGTTGGGCGTGGTCGCCGGTCGTTCGTCGCCACTCGAATCCACCGACGTTGACCAGAACCTTCACCACCTCCATTCCAGAGAACGTTCGCCGCCCCATCGATTAGTCGAGCACGTCCGGCGGTTCTTGGTCGCCAGTGGTGTTGTTGGCGGGGTCGATACCCAGCGCACGAAGTTCCTCGTCCGTCGGTTCGCGTCCACTCTTTCCGGTGTGGATTGCGACAGCGTCGTCGAGGTTGTCTAGTGCCTCCTCTCTGAACTCTCCCTGTGTGGTCACGCCCGTATCGACGTCTTTCGCGATCCACCAGTCGTCCTCTTGCCAGAGACGAATCTCGCCATCGTTGGCATCGCCGTTCCGAGTCGAACTGGCCATCTTACCCCTAGTTGCCCGATGAACTGTATAAGCATTCGGCATACCGCTCTCACGACGAAGATAGAAACGTGATTTGTTCAGGAACGAGTGCTCCTGATGACCGACTCGCGCTCTGTATTCAGCACAGCCTCAACAAACTATCAGTGACTGAGGATTTCAACAGAGCCACCAGTTCAAAATAGTGATTTTATCCACGAAATGAGACCGGACGAACTCGTTTCGTCCTCTGTGGATTGGGTATGACTAGCACTCTCGTCTGTCCGAGTTTCGCTCTCAGTCGAAGCATCGTGTGACACGGCTGACGGTTTCATACGGTCCAATTTAGCAAGTTCGTCATCAATATCGAACTCTTCAGTTCGCATCTGGTTTTCCTCACTCCCGGGTTCAGACAGCTCGGCTGGCCTCATCACGGTGTTGCCACACGAGGGGCAGACACGGGGATTTCCTGGACGTTCAGCAATCGTTCCACAGCTCAGACATTGAAATTGGGCACTGTCTAGTTAAGCCAGTTTGAGGAACGAGCAGGTCGTTGAGTTAGTTGGTCAAGATGCTCGCAGACCTGCTCAGCGAGTGCTTTGCGACTGATTATGAAGAAACTTGGGAGCGTGAGTGGACAGCGACGTTGACGAGACGCTCTGCGTCTCGTTCGCACACCAGAACGCAAAGCGTTCTGGGGACGCCCGTCAGGGCGTTCGCTGTCCAGCTCCACGCGACCGGATGTTCACTCAGAGAAACAAAACAGATTCTTCGATATCTCGGCGTTGAACGCTCTCACCAAGCTGTTTGGCAGTGGGTACATCGACTGGCTGACAGCGGACACAACCCGCCAGAGGCGAAGCCGAAGCGGGTTGCGGTCGACGAGACCGCTGTCAAAATCAATGGCGAATGGTCTTGGTTGTACGCTGCAATAGACATCGAGACAAAGCTGATTCTTGACGTCGAATTGTTTGGACGACATGGTACCGATCCGGCTGCTGCGTTTCTCCATCGACTCTCGGAGAAACACGATCTCTCAGACGCTGTATTTCTCGTTGATGGCTACGGCTATCAGACTGCCCTCTCTCGATTAGGATTGAGCGGTCGGCTTGACTACGTCGAGCGAAACCTCATCGAAAAGTGGTTTCATACCCTCAAAATGCGAGTCGACCGCTTCCATAACTCGTGGGTGGGCAGTCACGGAAGCGTCCGCGAGTGGTTCATACAATTTGTGCAATACTACAATTTTCATAGACCGCATCAAGCGCTCGATGGACGAACACCGGTTGAGGAGATCACTAACTAGACAGTACCAGACGCAGTAAGATGATAGACGGCATACTGATTCTGCTCGGTCCCGGCAGTCACACAGCAGCCGTCAGGAGTCAACATGACTGGTGACGTGATCGGACCAGCAAAGGAGACCTGGTCGACGACCCGTTTTTCCTCACGGGAGATTCTGTACAGCGTGTCGTAGCCAGGGATGAACAAGCTCGACTTAGTGACGACTGGTTGGAACTGCGCCACCGCGTTCGCGCTCCATTCGACAGCCCCAGTAGCCGCGTTTCGAACGGTTGTCTGGCCAGACGTCTCACTAGACACAACCAGAGACGATCCACTCGGTGTCAGGGCAGGGGGAGTAGAGATCCCACGTACCGTACGGGACCAGACTGGAGACCCATCAGTTGGTGCGAGCGCTTCAAGCACACCGGCGACAGAATCAACGTAGTAGACGAACTCGTCTGAAACAACCGGCACACTCACACTAGAAACGTCGGGTCGAAACCACTTCTGTTCTCCAGATTCCCAGTCAAGTGCCGAAAGTGAGTGCTCGGTTTTGTATTGTGAACTGACGAAGATGCTGTCGGAATCGCCCGAAATCGCATACGGTGTCCGCAGCTTGGGTGACATCCAGCGTTGAGAGCCAGACTGTGCATCCAGCGCGACAACACGGCCATCGGATGCGACGGCCAGTGTCTCGCCATGCAGTAGCTGGGACATGTACGTCCCACTAGCGCCACCATCGAATTCCCACAGGATAGTACCGGTATCCCGACGAATGGCAGTTGTATGACCGTTGCCCGAGAGAATCACCACATCCCCGTATACCGAGGGTGTCGTGTAATCGACGAGGCCATCAATGCTCCACAACTCCGTCTCGGTCTGGATGTCACGGAAGACGGTCCGCGCAGTCGTGGCGTCCGTTCCCTCGGTTGCAACCGCGAGCTGGCCGTCCACAACCGTGGGGCCATCGTCTCGGTCGTCTCTCCCAACCTTCAGTATGCGCTCCGCTTGGAGTGGCCCGGCAGGAAGTGAGACAGCAGTACTACTGGTAAACTGCCGATCGTGACCCACTTGCGGCCACAATGCGTCTGCGGAATCAAACGACAGCGAGGGGGTAGTCTCTTGGTCCAGCGACGTCGAACACCCAGCGAGCGGGAGTGTGAGTGTGACCGCTGTCAGAACTGCTCGCCGCGAGAGAGTGGGTCTCCTCATTAAACCTTATTTAGTATCAAGAAAAAAGAAATTTGCGGCTAGTCAGCAGTCACACAGACCAGTACGCTGTCCCAACATCGGTTTCTTCGTGTTTGTCGGCATCCTCGTAGCCGAAGTAACCGGGGTCGAACCAGCGCCACATATCATCATATCCGTAGTCAATGTCCGAAGTGTCATTCGCCGTCTTTACCACTTGACCGAGGTAGGAGGTGAATGTCTCCTCCGCGATGTTTCCACCGGGTTTGATATTGAAGTCATAATCAACTTGCCCATTCCCGGAGAATCCGCCCGTCTTGACTCCAGACCGGCTCTTAGTCTTTTCGAACCCAACACTACCTCCTCCAGAGAGTCCATTTAGACTACCGCTTAGGTTGAAGCCGATGCTCTTTGAGGTACTGAATTCACCTTCCTCAGGATGAGGACCATAGGAGTGGATGGAACCATCGTTGAAAGTGATCGTTCGAGTGAGGAAGTCATTTTTCCAAGCATCCGACGAGCAGTTCTGGTTTTCATTCATGCTGGGACTCATCTGGAACTTCGTCTCGAACGCGAAGTAGTCGTTCGATGAGGTGTTGTCGATTAGTTTGGCACCCCAATGAGTTCGTGACCGATTCCCATACGGACAGACAGTTGGTTCGTCGATTGAGTCTGACCCAAGACACGTCCAACTGTCTCCGTCCTTCGCAGGCGGACACGCAACAGTCTGTGTCGTCAGATCAGTCTGCTGACTATTGACTGACGGAGCGGTATCTCCCGCTAGGTCAGCCCGAATGAGCTTGTTCTGGAGGAACGCGAAGACACTCGATTGAGTATGCGGAGAGTTCCGGAGTCGATACGTGTTGAGCGTCCCAGTCTCTTTGTGGGGAAAGAGAATAACCACATCGTCGGACTTCTTGTAGGAATACTCGAAGCCGAACGAATAATCTAGCTCATGACCAGTCTTTAGTCCACCCGTCCGGACAAACTCCGGGACTTCATCAATGCCAGTTTTATACACCTTCGCGATTGCCGCATCGAATGCACGGCTTCCAACGAAGGCGATTGGCGTGCCGGTTTTGAGTGCAGCAATGATGTTGCCGTGCGAGAGGTCAGTTTTTGAGGAGATGAGAATCAGGTCAGCATTACCCAGCCCAGACTGCTCAACGTAGGAGGGTAATTCAAATGGGACTGCTCCACCCATGAACACCCGAACGGTCTTGATGTTGTTCGTCGAGCGATCGATTTCCTCGGATTCACCGGTATGTGCGGCCGCAGAGGACGACCCAACACCAGTTGCAGCGGCTGCACCAATTGCCTTCAGGACAGTACGTCGGGTCGGAAATAGATTCTTACCAGTCATGGTCACAGGAGGCCGTAATCCACATCAATCGTGTGCGAATCGGTTAGTGTCTCGGATGAAATATCAAAAAAGAAGTTCCCAGTAATGGACGCAGTCACTACGTCGTACACTCCCTCAGAAGGCTCATCGGTCTCGACGGCGCTAGCTGCTGCACTATTCTCTTTGGTATTCCCATCGCCAGGAAGCAGCACAAACTCAGCGAACAGATTATCCGAATCCTCTGAATCGGTTCGGGATTCGGTACTTGTCTTACTATCATTGTGTGTCCAAGAGAACGACTTTGGCGTTCCCCGCGCTGAGATTTCGGCAGATTTCGTTCCGGACCCACTCACTGTACTCGAAGTAGCATAATCAGTCAGCGCGTTTGATTGAACGCCGACACTATTCGTGGCCGGAGAATAGTCCTGCTCGAGGTTGACACTAGAATGCTTGTAGGTTTCAGGACTAGACGTGATCCGTTGGATCGTAGCGAAGGTTTCCCCGTCGCTCACACCGTCGTTCTCAAGATGGAAGAACTCGATTTCATGATCAACCGTCCCAGCGCTATTCTGTGCCCCGGCGCTGGCGTAAATCGTAGTAGCCGGATCCCAGTTCTGGGATGCCTGCGGGCTAGGGTACGTTTGGGAGATCGTACTACTGGAGATGCCAGCACGGAGATGCTCCACCCGCCCCTCGAGCTCAGCGTGCCGATCCGAGACGGACTCTTGGTCGGCTGCACGGACGCTCATATAGGTGGGCGTTCCTCGGTTGTCGAAGCCGACTGCATAGCCGACACAATTCGGCTTCGGTGCGTCTGCAACCGAGCCAGCAGCCTCTGGGTATTGTCCGACGTCCTGCTTGAATGCCTCTTTTGCTTGCGAGGTTAGTGTCGCTCGTTCAGACGCCGTAATCGGCGAAGTGAGCGAGCCGTATGAAACCTGAACCCGGTCCAGTCTTCCTGAAGCAGCAGACCCAACTGAGGAAAATGTTCCAGCACCCAGCAGAGATCCTGTTATTGTCTTTAATGCTGTCCGTCTACTAGTTACGAGTCTACCGACCATTGCATTCAGAAATTGCACAGTATACATTTTATTCATATCTCCCAGCATATGTAAATCAGAAAATATATCGGAGGGCGTTTATATCTCTCAGGTATTTCCTGTATCGATGTCGTTAAATTCCAACTAATGAAGTGACATGTATGTGCCCTCCCACAGACATCGATAGTAATGAGGTTGTCGAAACTCTAACCAAACGAGGTGGGTTGTTGGACTACCTTCAACGCGGAATCCACTCTCGCCGTGAGATTGCAAACTTATCCACGCAGTCGAAGACAACTGTGTACAGAGGACTAGACCAATTGCAAGAGGTTGGGATCCTCCGTAGCGACAGTTCGGAGTATTATCTGACAGAGATTGGACGCAAACTGATGCAACCGTATTCCCGGCTCATGGATAAGTACGATCTGATTACATCGAATTGGGACTTCCTCGCGTCGGCAGCCCTTCCAGTTAGACCAGAGTGGTTCGAAAGTGGTGAGACCGTTACGAGTTCAAAAACGAGTCCACAAGCGGCCCACCAGTTTGTTGTAACGAACCTCGTCGACTCAAAACCACACGCCTGTGTGTGCCCAGTTTTCGATGCGGAACTCCTCGAATCATTTGCAGAACAAGCCTCGAGTGATTCACAACCAGATGTTGTTACTCCGCCAGGGTTAGCAGAATGTGGTTCGGAAGAGCTGGATACTCTACAGGCCAAGGTACTCTCGAATCCAGACGTACCGTTGGTCGGGTTGTTTTCGATGTCTGAGTCAGCTGCGGTTTGCACGTACTCGACTTATGGGCAAGTCATATCAGCTCACGTAACTTCGCATGAGGGGTTGCTACAAGCTATCAGCGCCTACTGCCAGGGGCTTATTGACGGTGCTCAGACTCTCTTGAGATGAGTTAGCGAACGTCACTAACCTACACAGAACTGGCTCTACCCGGAGGTCATTGCAGGTCGGCGACTGAGTTGATTAGACTGTCCGTAGACCTGCTTGGCCCGGGAGACGTACGCAACATCGATAATTGCCCCCGCCGGTTGGTTCACTTTAGTGGTAAGTAGCCTGAGCAGCCCGTAATCCTAAGCATCAAGTAGTGGAGCAAAACGATCTATTCAGGACTGACGACCTCGATTTTGATTTCATCCGGACCGCGAGCATACAGCGCATAATAGCCCCCAGCAAATGGATGCCCGTCCTCGAACAGAACAGTCGCATCGCTTCGGTCCCGAATGAAGGTTGTAACCTCGTCAACGTGGTCACGTGACCTGCCATGGAATGCGACATGATTCAATCCAGGCGATGTTTCATCGAACTGAGCCAGTGATTCGGCCTGTACAAGCACAAGGTACTGATCACCATTTATCCATGAAACGCCGTTTTCGAATGTATCCTTTAATTTGTATCCAAGCAGGTGTAAGAATTCGTCCCAGAAGTCTTTCGAAGCCGAGAGATGTGCTGTGTTGATTTCGAGGTGGTGAATGTACCCTGGTTGAGGCGACCTATCATGCGATCCCATACGCTCAGTAGGGACTCGAAGATATAGAATGTGGGCAGCGGGAGACGTCCCAAACTCGCGACGCGCGTTTGTGGGCTCGAAAGCTGGCGTATTTCGAACTGTGCACGCGAGAAAAGCTCTCGTGCAGCCCACCAGAACACACAGCGTTCTGGAAGACGCCGACAGATTGCGTCCTGCTAACCCCCCACACAGGAGAACGCCGCCCGACCCAGTCCCTCCCCGGCCAAGACGATAAAATAGATGTCATTTACATACATACTGTTGTAACTGTATATTAATTTTCACTACCTCAATCTCGGTGACTGAACGTATCTGCAGCAGGTGCGGATTGAAGCTCCCACAGCAGTCGCAGCATCACATCCTAAGGCACGCAACACTTCCATCCTCCGAGGTTGTGAACTCGTGATGGATGGTATAGTATATCGAGATACAGTGTATAGATGGCCACTGCTCACGAGATCTTGGAAGGTCTTGGTACGGAAAACTTGGGGAGGTAAATGTGTGAGAATTTCTTGGAGCCAGAGGCTGGTGCCGAAAGCGTTGTCGCGTCCCTAGATCGTAGCTGATCTAGCTGTGGTTCGTGGAAGTACACAGGCCGAAGAGTCGTGACTTCGGGCTGAGCTGTGCTGAGAGTCGCATTTTCCACTATTCTGTGGCGATGGTCAATAATCTGAGTGCTTTGATCATTCAGTTGTCCCTGGGAGACAACCGAATTTAGTAATATTTCGTCCAGTGACCCAGCGACAGAGATGAATTGTATATCGCTATATCAAATGATTGGCCTACAGTCCCCACAGTTTCGGAGGATAGCCTAGTTTTGGATTGAATCTCCGCTGACTCGTGAGTCTTTCACCAATCAAAAGCTGATTCCGAACACTCTCGGACGTGACTATCGGGCGAATGTGAGAAATAGCCGGATTCTGGCACTGCTGAATGGTGTTGCCACTCCCGGGTAGCGGACTCAGTGAGGGGTCTGCCGGTTAATCATCGGCCGCGCTGGCCGTCGGTTGGGAGACGCGTGGCTGGCTTTCGATGAGGATCGACAGGAACGCACCGCCGAGCAGGAGCGCGGCACCGCTCCAGAACGCGAGTTCGTAACTCCCGGTCGTATCGCGGATGAACCCCCCGAGGAACACACCCGTCGCGGCGAAGATCTGGTGAAGGAACCACGACGTTCCGAGGATCCCGCCCATCGCGTCCGTCCCGAAATGATCCCCGATGATGCCGGTTACCGTCGGGATTACCGGGAAGGAGGAGACACCATACACGACTGCGAACACGTACAGCTGCCAGATACTCGTCGAAACGGCGAGCCAGGCTAGCGAGATTCCCCGAAGCACGTGGAGGCCAGCGAGCATCCGACGCTTGCCGACCCGTTCGGTGAACTTACCAGTCACCCACATCGAGACGGCACTCGCCCCCGCGGCGATGCCGAGCAGCTGCCCGCCGAGCGCAACGCCACCGCCGAGATCGGTCGCGTAGTTTGGGAGGTGGATCGTCACGAGGTACAGCGTGAAGCCACACGAGCAGAAGCTCAAGCTGGCGAGCCAGAAGTTTCGATCACGAAGCGCCTGCTTGAATGGGATGTTCGCGGACGCCACGGCCTGTACCGATCGCTCATCAACGGCGGTATCATCGACGCCGTCCGGGTGCTGTCCGATATCGGTGGGGGCGTCCTCGACGACAAGCAGAACCGCCGGCACGACGAGCACGAGCATGAACAACCCGAGCCCGAGGAAGGCTTCCCGGAAGCCAGCGATAGCGATCAGGGAGCCCGCCAGCGGGAGGATCACCAGTTGCCCGATGTTGATGCCCATCGAACTCCTTCCGAGCATCTCCGAGCGGTCGCGGACGTACCACTTCGAGACGAGCACCGAGTTCGCCATCGAGCTACAGCCCGCAAAGCCGACCGCCGTAAGAACGCCGTAGTACAGGAAGAACTCCCAGACGGTGGTGATCGTGGCCGACAGGAGGAAGGCGACGCCCATCAGCGCCGCGCTCCCAGCGATAACCAGCTTGGGGCCGATCCAGTCGATCAGCCGGCCCATTACCGGCTGGAACAACCCCCAGGTGATCATGTTCACAGAGACAGCCAGGCTCAATAGCGACAGCCCCCAGCCGTAGGTTCCGGTCAGTGGTTCGAAGAACTGTCCCGCACTCAGATTCAGCCCGAACGCGCCCATCAGCGCGAGGAAGGTCACGCCGACCACGTACGGACCGAGGAACGTCGAGTCGTCACATCTGGTCAATCCGAGCATGTACATTCGATGGGAGCGGGAGTGTGGCATTATAGCCTAATTTGGTATGAACCAAAAATGGCGATAGTTATCAGCACCACTTCAGCGCAGCATCGATTTCAAAGCACTAATTTTCCGGAAATCATCGATTGAAGTTCGCAATCTATATTTCTTGGTTTTTACCAAGTACTCGTATGCGAGAGTTCGTGTTCACCGTCACATACGACTGCAGGGCGGATCCAATCGCCGACATCTTCATCGACCATCCCGATGTGATGTCGAAATCGCTCACCTGTACGGTTACGACGGAGAGCATCTGGCATCTCGATCGGATAACGGGTCCAGAAGACGCGCTCCAGGCCCTGGATGACGTGTTTCTGGACCCAGACCACTGTAACGAGTGTCTCGATGCGGAGCACTGTCAGACCAGCTGGGAGTACGAGGTTCTCTCTCAGGGGTCCACCTCGCGAACCGTTTACGCATACGGGACTGAAGCCGACGACTGCCACTCGATACCCCATCTCGCAGCCACGCACATCGGAGAGGGACTGCTTTACGACACGAAACGGCAGGGCGATCAGTATACATGGAGGATTCTGATGCCCGACGACGCCAATGTGGGCGAACTGTACGATGCGATTCAGACCGAACTACGTGACGGACTCCGTCTGACGCTGGACCACCTGACAGATCCGACCCACTGGGGCGACGATGTCGTCTCTCTTGCCGATGTGCCGTACGAACAACGGGAGCTGATCAAGGAGGCGGTCGCCCGTGGGTACTACGAGACGCCCCGAGAGATTACGACTCAGGGGCTGGCCGACGAACTAGGGCTCCCACAGTCGACAGTGCAGTACCGCCTTGCTCGGGCCGAAGCATGGCTTGCAACCCGCTTTGCAAAGGAACTCATCTGAACGGAGAATCCCGTTAGTTCGAAGAAATTGACAGCCTTCGTTCTTTTTCTAACTGACTGAGTAGATTATTGGCTCCCAAAAGAAATCACATTGTCTCATTCCCCTAGGGTCGTCGATAAATAGAGGGAACACATCATTTCCATCCTCCGAGGTTGTGAGTTTCCCACTGTTTCGGAGAATGGCCAGTTTTGGCGTGTTTCCGCCGGTGAAATCGACTAGCTCACAGGAGAATAGGTCCAGGCCATCTTCCTTCTGCTGGTTGTTCTCAGGTTGTCTGAACTATGCGAAATTTCCTGTCCAGAGATCGCAATACCACTCACAAGGGCAAACTGAAATGTTCCTACTCGGTTAGTCAGACGGAACCAGCGCCGAAGACGGGTTTGCCGGTGTTGCCGTGGCTGTAACGGCGGTGGGGTGTGAACTGATGGACCCCAGGAGGCGATACTTGCGGTCTATTCAGGCATCAGGCATCGAGAAACCGTGCGACCGAATCGACATTCGTGAGGTAAGCGACTTTACGGCTCTCACTCTATCAGCGATAATCAACCTGGATTTACCCCGAAGAATTAGCAGTCAGTCCACGATTTCGACGTCGAACATGGACCGCCAGCGGTAGCGACGCCCACCCCAAACGAACGTCCGACGTGCCAGTCCGTACACGATTAGCAAGGGCCCGAGAATCATTGCTGGATACGCCAGCAGGGCCGTCCACCGTCGAATGCCGAATGTCGCGTAGATAACGGCGTAGCCTAGGGTCGCCGAGACAAAGCCGACGAGAGGATAAAAGAGGAACGAGATGCCGAGGACCGACGTCAGGACAGCGAGCAAGACCCAACCGGCCCGGCCGTGCCGCAAGGAGGCCTGCATGAAGCGCGTGTGGCGTTCGAGGGATTTGCGTATCGTCCCGCCGATTTCAACCCGCCGGGTCCGGTCAGCCCCCGTGAAGTCCACGTGTTCGCCGAGCGTGGCATCGTCGTTGACTGTCCGTCGGAGGTCCCGGAGTAAGGCGACCTCGTCTACATCCTCGCGGTCGGATACGAGCGCCCCACCCCAGGCCATAAGACCGGCGGAGGCCAGAGCTGTCGACGTCACATAGGATGGTTCCAACAGATACGCGAGGGGATCCCGCCCGACGAACACGGGGACTTCCGTGGTGGGGCCCTGACGTTCGTAGTCTGTCTTCATCTGCTCCAGCCAGTCGGGCGGGTGGTGGAAATCGTCGTCGGTCCAGATGATGCGGTCGTGTTCTGCTTCGACCATCCCGGCCGCGATAGCGTTGGCCTTGCCCGAACAGCCCTCCGGCTCGCCAGCAACCACGACCCGAGCCGATGGCGGGAGGTTATTGCTGTGGGTAGTGACTGGATCATCCGGGCTATCGCAGATGATCAGGAGTTCGTTGTCCGGCCCAACCTGGTCGCAGAGTTCCTTACAAGCATCAGTCCACTCAAGCGTCGGCAAGAGGACGCTCGCCGGCGACGTGGTGCCCATTACCAAACAATCTCAGAAGATTGTAATATAAACACCGTTACGAACTACGGTAGTGACGGAAGGAGTTGGAGGCCAATCCGCGTCGGTTCTGACTGACCGACGACGCAGAATTACGAGTGCTTCGAACACCGAGGCTACGGAACCGATAGCGGGACCCCCCCTCTGTCGCGAACTTAGCGGCTTCTTCTGGAAGGGTCTCTGCGAGTACCCCTCAACCGACGCACGCGTGATTCGCCTCGATTTCGAACCGGTGAAGTTCGGGAAGTACAACACAGCGCCGACGCGGCAGACGCCCACGGCCGCGTGGGAAAATTTCGAGCGTCTTCTCGAACGCGGGCACCATACCTCGGGACGTAACCCCGAGGCGGTTCACATCGGCGCAAACTCTTCCCCGGAGTCGGGAAGATACTCGATGATACTGCGGTGGGCACCGAAGTCGCTGATGATCGTCTGGAGTGCGTCGACGACGGTTGCGATGTCGCGATTCAGTTCGTGTTCGCGATAGGTCCCCCCATCCTGCCCGCGGTGTTCCATCGCCGAGAGCGTCAGGTTGAGAATCTCGAAGTCAGAGAGGAAACTGCGCATCCGCCGTGCAGTCCGGGGGTCGCGGTTCTGGAACTCACAGAGTTCCTTGTACCGTTGATAGACCACGCGTGAGCGCGCGGGCGTTGCATTTTCAGCCGCGAGGGTGGTCAGCGCATAGAGGGTGAGTTGCTCATGTTCAGTGAGGTCCCGCATGATATCCATACTCTGTTGGGCCTCGAGTTTCTCCTGGGCACGTTCGACATGGTCGGTCGTCACCGACTCGGCGTTCTCAGTGCGAGCGAGGTCACCGGCTTTCCGCAGGAGGGTGATCGCACGCCGTGCGTCCCCGCCATCCTGCCGCCCGAGGGCCGCACACAGCGGAATCACGCCATCCTCGAGCGCACTCTGGTGGAACGCGATTTCGGCCCGCTGTTCGAGGACTTTCTGGAGTTCTTCGGTGCCGTATGGCGGAAACGAAATTTCGGTTTCACAGAGGGACGACTGAACCTTCGCATCGAGCTGTTCGCGGAACGTCGAGTCATTACTGATACCGATCAAACCAAGCTGGATATTGTCGATGTACCCATTGTTGTCCGCGCGCGTGATCTGATAGAGGAAGGTGTCGTCCGTGATGTGGTCAATCTCGTCGAGGACGATGATGACGGTCCCCGAGAGTTTGTTCAGTTCGTTCCACAGCAGGCGATAGACCTTCGATTGGGGATGGCCGGTTTCGGCGATGTGGTGTTCAGGTTCACGGAGGGTGTTCACGAGGCTGATCGCCGCCTGGTAACTCGTGCTCAGTCCATCGCAGTTCAACGAGATCACAGACAGGTCAACGTCGAAGTGTGCTGCTGAGTCCTGCAGTTCATTCAGCAAAAAATTCGTGACGGCGGTCTTCCCGACACCCGTTTTCCCATAAATGAAGATGTTGTCGGGGTACTCGCCGTTGATGATCGGCTGGAGGGCTGCTTCGTACTCCTCGATCTCGTTGTCCCGACCAACGATATCGTCCGGCACGTACTCCACTTTGAGCGTATTCCGCCGTTTATAGAGCGTATCGTCCGGCTGAAAGCGAGGAGTCATATGTACGCGAGTGAGTTACTAACGAATCATAATTGTTTCGACCATCGTTTCCGGTATTTCCAGTATAACCACCGCCGGTGCGTGTTCCACTATCCCAGTTTGGCCCCACCATTTCCAGTATAACACGAGACAGTTGATCTGGGCGTCATGTGGGGGGTTACACGACGGATTCGACGGTCCACGAAGACCTCCCACCCCACTGTTTCCAGTAATCAAACCACTGTATGGCGGGAGACACCCACCCCACCATTTCCAGTAAACGTTGGGAATGCCACATCGAGTTGTCATGGCGATCGACAACCACCCCTTTCCAGTATTTCCAGTAAACTGCTCTTTATATATTGGACAGACCCCAGTATTTCCAGTAAAATCGGTGGGAAGGATAATCGATAGCCGTCGGTGGGGTGGCAGTCGAGAATGTACCGGAACACCCCCTCCCCACTATTTCCAGTAAAGAACCACGAAAGAGTAGGGACCCTTCCAAAGGGAACTATAGATAATGGGAAAGTTTATACCAATGGCGGGAAAGTTAGTCCGTAGGAGACCTAGGCGGAGGTTTGTCTGGTGCTGTTTTGGTGTGAAAGAATGTTTGGCGGTAGTTACAGAGAGCTTCGACGCGTGTTTTACTGGAAATAATGGGGGGAGAGTGTACAGCCACTATCGGTTCTGTAAAACGTGTAAACGTACTAGTGGAAATGGTGGGGTCTGACACTCGTCAGACGCCCTCACCATCGACTGCCTTATTATGGGAGGCGTTCTGCAGCTCTACATAAGAGCGCGCGGGCGAATCGATACAGACGGGAAAGATTTCACTCGTGAGCCTCGCAGCTGACGGTGCCCCCCGACGGTATCACCCCGGTGGGGTCTTCACTCGGGGTCTGGCCCATCGACGTTCTTGACGAGTGGTCCGGTGCCGACGAAGCTGATTATCCACCGTTGGGGCTCGTCGGTGGGATTGACGTCACGGTGGACGACTCTCGGAGGGAGGTAGAAGAACCCGCCAGTCTCGACGTCGAGGTGTTCATTCCCCCCGGAACCGTACTCGATGACCGCCGTCCCCTCCACGAGATGGGCATAGACGTGTCGGTCACCGTGATGGTGCCACCCCGACGAGACGCCGCCCTCCGCGTGTGCCTGGACGAGCTTGTTGTTGTCCGTTTCGAAGACCACCTTCCGGGTGATGCCGGGGGTGCCTTCGGCCTCCTCAAGGTCCTGCTGGGTGACCGCTCGTGGTAACTGTGTTGTCATGGGTTGTGTCAGTGACAAGTATGTGGTATGATACCAATTGTCATGGGTGTGTAAGTGCTATCACCACAAAAACATTTCCAGAGATCGGCGTCTGCAACGCCGAACGGGTCTATTCGCAGAACCGCTGGGACAGCATTTTCGGGGAAATTGCCGGGTATACACAGGGCGAGTGTGCTGACTACACCTCTCTATACAGCAGTCGATTTGCGGCAAGTAGGACAGCACGTGTTCCTGCACTCTCATCTTCGGCTTGGGCCCCCCACACCACTATTTCCAGTATTGCAGGCCCCCCACCGTCGCTGGTTGGTTGTCCGGGCGGGAGATCACTCACAGGGAGTCAAAGAGGTCAGCCACAACTGAAGTCGTAGATTACACAGAATCGAGTGCATACCCGCGTCTTTAGGCGCGGGCCGAGTGGACAATAGCGGATGTTATCTACATTCCCTGAATAATCTGGATAATCCGAATAATCTAGAGTATTCAAAAACTCCAGAACGTCAGGGTAACCAAAATTATTTCTATGGTCCTGTAGAGATATCCACGTAGACCTACGTTATGCCACGCGCAGTCAGCATCTGTTTATTGAAGGGGGGAATCGGAAAGTCGACAACGTCGATTAATCTCGCTCGTGAACTCGCCTACCGAGGGAGTGATGTCTTGCTCGTTGATCTGGACCCCAACGGTCACACAACCACGGGGCTTGGGTACGGTGAGGAATTCTATGCCGAGTCGCACCTCGGTGATGTCCTCTTGGACGATGGCGACCTCGCTCCGTCAGAGCTGATTGTCGAGACTGACTTCGAGATCGATTTGCTCCCATCGAACGACCGGATCGAGCAAGTCGAATCCGACCTGGGTGGGGTCATGATGGGTTCGGCGCGTCTCAAGCAGCGTGTCGTCGACCCACTCCTTGGGGACGTGTACGACTACATCATCGTCGACTGTCCGGCTGCCCGTGGCAAACTGAACGACAACGCTCTGTATGCTACCCAAAACATGATTCTACCCATGCGTCCGGAGTCCGGGGCGCTCTCGGGGCTGGAAAAGACGGTCAAACGGCTGATCCAGCCGGCACGCGAGCACTTCGATCTCGAGGTGCTGGCGGTTGTCCCAACGGACCTTCGTGACCGAATCGACCACGACCGCCCGACCCGACGGCTGATCGAAGCACTCGTCGCAAAGCCGAACATTGCCTCGAAGCTGCCGAACTTCGCATACACCGACCCCGAGTTTTTCGAGGCCGTCGACGATGGATCGTGGGAGGGCGAACTCCCCAAGCCAGGGATCCGCCACCGCGCGTCGATTGACGCCTCGATCCGCGACCACATGCCAGTCCGTGATTACGACGAGTCGTGTGACCAGCTCGAGTGCTACGACGAGTTAGCGCAGATCGTCGAAACTGGTGAGGTGGACCGATGAGCGACGATCCATTCGGTGATCTGGATGCGGCAATGGGTGGTGACACCGACTCAGACACGGAGCCGGAGACGTCCGCCGAGTCGGTCGACGACGACCACCCAGACGAGGACGACACGATTGACCCACGCGAAGCACCGGCTTTCGAGTTCGACGAAACGGTTCACAAAGCACTGTACGTCCTCGACGACGTTGCAGTTGACTTCGACGACGTCATCACCTATGATGTTGAGCGGGACCTCTCGCGAGAACATGGGCTCCAGAATATCAAAAAGAGCGAGCTCCACAACGCAGCGCTTGCGGCAATCTCTGCACACCCCGAGTTGGTCATCGAGCAGGTCCTCTCCCAACGTGGCCTCGATGATACTGAATCTGAATAAGGTGAGTTAGGAAAATTACCTCCGCAATTTGAATTATCTGGAAAACCTTGATTATTTGCGTGTTTTGGCCCTCCTGCTAGGAACCTCTCCGAGAACAATTCTGAGACGCTCGACCTAGCCAACGAACCTACACAATTTGAATAATTTAGATAAGTTGAATTTCTCAGGCCGTGTCAGCACTGCGGGTGATGTGTGGAGTGTGACTGCTGGCCTATCCTCTGAGGCAGATCCGCCCCATGTCCGCGAAGTAATCCGGGCACCTTCAATACTCTGAACAACGCAGATTAAAACTAGTATCTGAATTATCTAGGTTGTGTGGATACTCTAGATTATCCGAATAGGCTGGTGTAGGGACATTTTCTGAAGAGTGTCTGTACTGGGCTTGCTCTCTTGCGATTGATTGCATAGTAACCAGAGTAGTCCTAGCCATTTACAAAATTTAAATAATTCAAATTTCTCACAAGGCCCAGATAACTTTGATTATTCGTGAAGAGACTCCCCACACCTGTAGTCGTGGGGAGTCTGTTGAGTATCTCGTTAATGGTGCACCTGAGCGCCGCTTCTAAATTATCACGTACTCCTGGTAATTCGACGCTTCCTCTCGGCGAGGACGTGTTCGACGGCCTCCAGTTCGGCGGCAAACGGAACTACGGCTACGGGACGACCACACTGAAAGACACGCAGGTCGTTGACTTGGAGGCACTGGACTACTTGCGTCTCGAAGACGGCGAGGCGTTCATCCTCGAACTCGTGACGCCGTTCGTCCTCAGGTCGGAGTACCCGAAGGCGAACAACGTGGACGGCCCCTGGTGGTGGAGCGTAGACGACGAAGCGCAGCTGCGCCACCGGCTGGAGAAGGTCATCGAGGGTGACGACAACTACGAGTTGGAGACGGTCGATCACAGCGTGGTCGTCGGCTACAACGGTGACCGTCCGGTGGAGACCGCAAAGAGCGGGCTGACCCGCGTCGGGAACCACTCGAAGTACGGCTTCGGAGAGCTTCGAGTGAAGCTCCGGCTTTACGCAACCGGTTGTTCACTCAGAGAAACAAAAGAAATTCTTCGCTATCTCGACGTTGAACGCTCTCACCAAGCTATCTGGAACTAGTACATCGGCTCGCTGACAGCGGTCACAACCCACCTGAGGCGACGCCGAAGCGGGTTGCGGTCGACGAAACCGCTGTCACAATCAATGGTGATTGGTCTTGGGTATTCAATACAATAGACGCCGAGACAACGTTGATTCTCATCATCGAATCATTTGGACGACATGGGACTGATCCGGCTGCTGTGTTTCTCCATCGACTCTCGGCAAAACACGATCTCCCAGAGGCTGTGTTTCTCGTCGATGGCACGGCTATCGGGCTGATATCCCTCGATTAGGATTAGGTGGTCGGCTCGACTACGCCGAACGAAATCTCATCGAGAAATGGTTTCATACCCTCACAATGCGAGTCGACCGCTTCCATAAGTCGTGGGGTCGGCAGCCATGCGAGTGTCTGCAAGTAGTTTGTATAAAATATACAATACTATAATTTTCAGAGGCCGAATCAAGCGCTCGATGGATGAACGCCGGTCGAGGAGGTCACTCACTAGACAGTGCAGGCGAGGTGAAATTGTAATCCCACAAGAGTTTACAGTAGTACGGGAGTAATTGTAATTTCAAAAGAAGTTACGGTGGCGTGGGGTGTAATTGTAAATGTACAATGATTTACGATATCGCGGACGTACCTGTAATCTCACAAGGGTTTACAGCAGCACGGGGGTAATTGTAAATCTAAAAGAATTTTGATTCAGTTGGTGGCCTGAGGCATCAGTTCTACCGTATGCTTAGGTTGGAGCGCGAGACCTGGTGAGATAGCGAGATCGTCGTACCTCCGCTCAAACGTGTACTCCTGTGCGATTGTTGCAACGACAAGCTGTGCTTCAACGAGCGCGAACTGTTTCCCGATGCAATGACGGGGACCCATACCGAACGGGAAGTACGCGGATGCCGGGCGATCACGACCGTTCGGTTCTTCATTACTCCATCGCTTCGGTCGGAACAGTGTGGGGTCATCCCAGAACCGCTCGTCCCGATGCATGACCCACGTCGGGAGAACGACGAGTGCGCCCTCAGGGATCGTGTAGCCATTGATTACTACGTCCGAAACTGGCTCCCGTCTGACCTCGTGAACAGGTGGGTAGAGACGGAGCACCTCACGGACCACCTGCTCGGTGTACTCGAGATCAGAGAGGTCCTCTGCTGTCGGAAGGTCGCCACCGAGTACAGTCTCGAGTTCCGCATGGAGACGTGCTTCCGCCTCCGGATTGCGACTCAGTAGATCCCAGACGTAGGTTAGTGTGAGGGCGGTCGTCCGGTGACCGGCGAAGATGAATGTGAGCATCTGATCTCGGATTCGTTCGTCGCTCATTCCGGTGGCCAACAGCATCGAGAGTAGCTCCTTCCGGTCTGCATCGTTCTGACTGTTTCGTCGGCTGTCGATGATCTCGTAGATCTGCCCGTTGATCTCCTCTAGAGCATTCTGACCCCGTTGGAGGAACGGAAGTGGTACCCAGTCGGGGGCGACCATTGCAATCACTTGGTTCCGCGTTTTCGTCGGCTTGAGCAACTCCTCTACGATCCTATAGAGTCCACGGGCTTCGAGATCGATCGGACCGAACATCGCCTCCGTGAGAATATCCAGGGTGAGAACCATCATCTCCTCTTTCATCGCCAGTGGAGTTGTGGTGTCCCAACTCTCCATCCGCTCCTCAGTCCGATCAACCATAATGTCGGCGTAGCGCTTGATCGCGGACATATAGAATGCTGGCTGGATCGCCTCTCGATCTTGTTTCCACTCTTTCCCCGAGTTGGTGATGAGACCATTGCCGAGCATGCCCAGTACCAGATCATTAGTGGCCTGGTGTTTCGGGAACTGATTTCGTTCTGTCAGCACCCGTTCGACCTCGTCTGGATCGGTGAGCATGTAGGCATCCACTCCCATTAGCTCGTAGTTGACGACTGGTCCGTACTGCTCTGCACACTGTTCCCGAAAGTCACAGGGACCGCGAGTCCACTGGTGAGTGTTTCCGAGCAGCGGCAGTTTCCGCGGCCCAGGTGGGCTGTCGCTTGCCGTCATACGACTTTTATCTTATTTCTAACTAATATGAGTACTGGAATAACAACGCATCCGAAAATAAAAGTGGCCAAGCTATCGTGAACAACCCCACCCTACTCGCTCACGTCACTGTCTGCTTGTCGTGTTGCTCCCCCATACTGAGCTACTATTCGAGCCTCTGCCTTTCGAAGGTGGTTCGTAACGGTACTCTTCGAGCAGGCTAACTCGTCAGCAACATCCCGAACACTGGCCTGACGGGGGATTTCGTAATACCCGAGGTCTTGTGCAACCAAAAGCACCTCCCGCTGCCGATCAGTCAGGAACGCTACTGAGTTCTCTTGACACGCGTCATACTCGCTGAGCCGGTTGACTGACACGGAAAGGTGATTGGGGAGACCCGAGACTATTGCTTGGAGATCATCAGCATCGCCAACAACTTCGACAATCATCTCACCCTCTGTCCCATATTCGATAGGTGATACCACCAAACCATCGGTGTTGACAAAGAGGTCTCGGAACCGATGTGAGTGTTCACGGGTGGTTTCTTTGAGGTATACGTAAAAACTACTGTCGTTGACAGGAGTGACATCGTATTTGCGAATGGCGTCTATGGCGTCAAGTGCAACGCGGTAGTCGTCGTGCCTCTCGTGGACATCGCCAACAATCTGGAAGAGAGTGGTGGCAGATACCGGGTTCGAGAAATTCCATTGACGAAGATATCCACGTCGAAGGGAGTCTTGCTCGGCAAGGAACTGCTGCATCGGGTGGCGCAGTTTGACTGGAAATTGCAGCCGTAATTGGAGGCATCGCATTATTCACAAAAACAACATCCATTTGTTATAAATGGACGGACGTGTCCAACACAACACCGTAGTTCGAGGGGACGAAATTCAACCCGGATGAATACCAAAGAGGACCATCCTCCCGGACCGGACGGCTTGCCGGTTGTGGGAAACACAGTCGAGTTTAGTCGTGATACCTTCGCGTTCTTTGAGCAACTACGGAAGGAGTACGGTCGGATCGCAAGCTACGATGTGTTCAGCACTGATGCCTGCATGGTTGCAGATCCGGAGTCAATTCGAGAAGTCCTTCTCGATGACCATGACACCTACAAAAAAGGTGATCTCCTCACCCGGAGCCTCGGAGACGCTATGGGAGAGGGTTTGCCCTTGGCAGAGGGTGAACGGTGGGAACGTCAGCGCAATCATATTCAACCAGTGTTCTATCGAAATCGCTTAGATACCTACGTGCCCGCGATGCGCGCCACCGCAGCGGAAACGATCGATGGCTGGGGCGACGGGACTGTCGTCGACATTTACGACGCGATGACAAAAACGACGATAGGGGTACTTGGACGGACACTTTTCGGTGTCGATGTCGCTGACGAACCCGTAATCGCGGAAGCGTCGGAAGCTATCCTCGCCCGATTCGACACGAGTCGCTTCTGGTCGTTTCTGCCGGACCGTATTCCAACACCGACGAATCGTCGATATAAAAGAGAGCTCAGTCGACTCCGGGAGTTTGTCGACAAGTTAGCACAACAGCGTGGCAATCTTGCCCCGGACGAGCGCGGCAATGACCTACTGTCGATTCTAGTTGGCCTCCTTGAGACTGGTGACGTATCGTGGGATGAGTTGCGTGATAACATGATTGCGTTCCTTTTCGCCGGACACGAGACCACCGCACTCGGACTCACATACACGCTGCTCTGTCTTGCTCAGAATCCTGACGAACAGGCTCGGATTCGCACGGAAGTTAACTCGACCTGTGACGGGGATATCGTAGCCGCGGACATTTCAGATCTCGAACGAACCGAACAGGCTATCGATGAGGCTCTGCGGCTATACCCGCCGGTGTATTTCTTCTTTCGAGAACCGACGCAGGATGTGAATCTGTCGGGATACGAGATCTCTGAGGGAACGACGTTGGTGTTGCCATCGTGGGTCGTTCATCACGACCCCCGGTGGTGGGACGAGCCAGAAGAGTTCCGTCCGGGGCGGTTTGCCGGGGAGTCAGACCGTCCGGAGTACGCATATTTCCCCTTCGGTGGCGGCCCTCGACACTGTCTCGGAATGCGGTTCGCACGAACAGAGATGCAGATCGTGATCGCCTCGATCCTCCGCCGCTACGAACTGGAGCTAGTCTCGGATCCAGATCCCGACTTGATCACCAGTTCGACTCTCAAGCCAGGGAACCCGGTCGAAATCTGTGTCCACGAGCAATCGTAAATACTCACAATTCGTATCAGATTCGACGTCTGCTAGTTGGTGGTGAACTGCCTCGGGGCGTGGCCCCGAGACACCCAGCCTGCTCCGCCTGTTGATTATCCACACGAGCGACACCTGACTGCTACCACCGTGTCGAACTCGACGTTGCCTGTGAATTGCGCTACGCACTAATCCGATAGTGTTCTCTGTCTATGCTGTCTCGTGATCTACTGGTATCATTCCTCAGTGTAGAGTTTCATTGGAAGTCGGGTGAACCCGTGACCGATCGGATCCATGTTCGGAACGAGTTCGCTCTCTTCAACGTCTATCGCCTCGACTCGGTCAGTAATCGCTTCGAAGATGATATCTCCCTCTAACTTTGCCAGGGGCGCGCCCAAGCAGCGGTGGGGTCCGGACCCGAAGGCAATATGAGGATTGGGCATACGTTCGGGGTCGAACTGATCAGGATTATCGAACGTACGCGGGTCTCGGTTCGCTGCACCAATCCATGCAGTCACTTGCTCCCCCGCTGGGATTACCGTCCCACTCAGTTCGACTTCCTCGGTGGTACGTCGCCCCGAGACCTTGGGGACTGGTCCCCGGTATCTCAGAGCCTCCTCGAACGTGGACGTCCGCTCGATTTCACCGTCACGCAACGCCCCGTAGAGACCCTCTTCTTCGAGCGCCCAGAGCGCGTTTCCGATAGCGTGAGTTGTCGTGAAGTGCCCAGCGAGGAACAGCAGTATACAGAACGAAACTCGTTCCTTCTCGGAGAGCGGTATTTCCGGGTCTGCTATCACCGACAGAAGGTCGTCCCCGGGTTCTTGACGGCGTTTTTCGAGGAGTCCCGCGAAGTACTCTCCCGTACCGCTGAACAACGCTCCACCACCTTCACTCACGTCAACATCCATCGCCCCGGACCATTGCTGGATGACATCCCACTGCTCGTAGGGGATACCGAGGAGCCGAGAGATCGTAAGAACGGTAATCGGGGCTGTCACTTCTGAGATGATCTCCACGTCTGCTCCGTCTTCGAGTGCTTGATCGAGCTGTTCATCTGCGATCGATCGAATCGATGGACGAAGTTTCTTGAGATTACCGGGGTGGAAATACTCGTCGACAACCCCTCGGAGCCGGTCATGTTCTGGAGGATCGACGTCGAGCATAACGGTTCCGAGGCCACCAATCGGGTCGAAGTCAGATGCACCCGCGGAAGAGAACGTTTCGTGGTCCGAAAGAACCCGCTTGACATCATCGTAGCGGAACACGTCCCATTGTTTCCGGTCTTCGTCGTAGCGAATCGGTTCGTGCTCTCGCATCGTTTCAAACCACGGGAACGGGTCTAGCTGTCGTTCAGACGAGTTGAGCTCAGCGGGGAGCTGTATGTTCGACTCCATTTGATCAGACATCGGTTCAGACGATGTAGCTACGAAATATAAGATTAATGAAAATCAGTTGACTTATTTATGCATTGCTCCATTTTGATATACAATTGGTAACTAAGCGTTCACCCCGTCCAATCTGTACCCCTGTTGGAGTGTATGACACTCTTTGTAGGGCTGAACGTTACCCTGCTGGTCAAGCAATCGGACCGAAACCTGCATTAAATTTGTTACTTGGTTGATATCGGTGACTTTTCCTCGTAATAGCCAATTGTTTAAATTGGTGACCACTGACATGGAATTGGACGAGCGTTTCCCTGACAGTCTCGACACACCAGAACGGCGTTTAGATCCCTTCCCGTGGTACGAAACGATGCGGGAAAACGAGCCTGTTCGTTACGACGAAGACCGGCACTGTTGGGATGTATTCCGGTACGACGATGTCAAGCGTGTCCTCACGGACCACGAACGGTTCTCTTCCGCGGGCGCTTCGGATTTCGATCCGATGGGTATGCTCGCGACCACTCTGGTTGACGTTGACCCTCCGGAACACGATCAGCTCCGAGGTATCGTCGACGAGTACTTCGAACCGGGTAATCTTCGGAAGCTCCGTCCGTCCATCAGATCGATCGTGGACGAGCAACTTGACCGGGCACTGGCAGACGGACCAGATGTCGAGGTCCTCTCGGAAGTGACCGCCCCAGTCACCGTCCTTACGATCTCTCGCCTTCTCGGTCTCTCCCCCGACCAACGGGACGTTTTCCGAAAGTTTTCGTCGTCGATGAACACTGACGAAGCGGATCTTGCCAAAATATTCGGACTGATGCGCGAGTACTTTGAGGGGCTCATCCAGGATCGTCGGCAGAACCCCCAAGAGGACCTCCTTTCGGTGATCGCAGATCAGGAGGTCTCGCTCTCGGAGGAGAAACGAACCTCGTTCTGTATCATGCTGTTTCTGGCCGGACATGAGACGACAACTCATGCTGTCGGGAACGCGCTCTGGACGCTCGAAGAAGAGGGTCTCTACGAGGCGTTGCGTGATGGCGAAATCGATCGAGAACAGACATTTGATGAGTCTCTCAGGTACCGGCCACCGTTTTATTCAGTCTCGGGCCGACGCACTACTGAAGAGGTCGAACTGAACGGGACAGTGATCCCTGCCGGCGAGCGCGTGACATCGTGGGTCACCTCAGCGAACCGAGACCCGCGTAAGTTTGACGACCCCGAGCAATTCAACCCTGATCGCAGGCCGAATCCGCATCTTGCGTTCGGATCCGGCCCACATTACTGTCTGGGAGCACCGCTTGCGAAGTTAGAGGGAGATATCATCTTCAAAGCGGTCACTGACCGAGTCGAGACAATAGAACTTGGAACGGACAAGCTCGTTCCAAACCCCGGGACGACGAGATTCGGACTCAAGCGACTCCCAATGCGGTTTAACGCTAGATAAGGTCGCTACAGCACAGCTCATTTCGAAATATGACGACTTAGCTTTCGAGGAGAACTGTGCAGTGAACTGCCTCGGCCTGATCCGCCTGTAGAAGGCATCCTGCCTGTTTAGCTCAGCGACTGAACAGCTCTCCTCCCTTTTCTGCTCCGCGGTGGATTCAGTCTTGACATTATAAATACATATGAGGATCATAAACTATATGTGTATTCTCTTTGACTTGATCCCATGGGTCAAGCTGAAGCAGAAAGAGATGAAAGTCTCAAGCTCCGCCAGATTGCTGATAAAATTACAGAAGCACCGTCTGAGGCAGGACGAGATGAAGCTGCCAAACTCCGCCAGATTGCTGATGAGATAGCAGATGGGCCAACGCAGTACGAGATCATTAAGACCTGTTACGGCTTCCTCTCTACGAAGATCGTTCTCAGCGCGGTCGAACTCGATCTGTTTACGGAATTAGCCAGCGAGCCGATGACCAAGGAACAATTGGAAGAACAGCTGGGACTCCACCCACGCTGCTCGGCTGACTACCTCGATTCCCTCGTTGCACTGGGCTATCTCAGACGAGAAGATGGCGTCTACCGAAATGATCCTGTGGTGGATAAAGTTCTGGACGCGAGCAAAACGGAACACTACATCGGAGGCGCTCTGGAGTGGGCGAACGAACACCAGTACCAGACCTTCGGCGAACTGACGGAGACGCTGAAGACTGGCGAACCCCAGAGCGGTTACATGGACGAAGATGAGATGTTTGACGAACTCTACGAGGACGAAGACCAGGCCGACGCCTTCACGAGCGGGATGGCCGGACTGACATCTAGGGTTGCGAATTACATCGCAGAGTCGTTCGAGTGGGAAGAATACGAGTCGGTATGTGACGTTGGGTCAGCGAAGGGGATGGTCCCGGTGACGGTTGCCGAGAAGAATGAACATCTCAAGGCGACTGCGTTCGACCTCCCAGAGCTCAAACCCATCTCGGAGGAATTCATCTCGAAGCGAGGTATGGACGACCGAGTGTCGTTCCACCCTGGCGACGCCTTCGAGGATGATCTGCCGCGCCACGACGTGTTTGTCCTGGGGCGTATCCTCCACGACTTCGGCCTCGAAAAGAAGAAGGAACTCATCCGCAGTACCTACGAGGCGATGCCGGACGACGGTGCCCTCCTTATCTACGGGTCACTAATTGACAACGACCGCCGTGAGAACGTCGTGGGGCTGATGACCAGCCTGTACGTGATGGTCGATTCGGAGAAGGGGTACGACTACACGCCCAAAGAATGTCAGAAGTGGCTCCAGGAGATCGGCTTCTCCGAGATCGAGGTGCGGGACATTCCTGGTCCGGAAACCATGGTTGTCGCCCAGAAGTAGGCCGTTCATCAGCCCTGCCGTAGCGATAGCGCGGCACGGCATCCAGCGATCATCTACACCATTCATTCCTCGCCGGGGAATGCCCAAACCGAGACGAATCCCGTGTTCTCGACCGGCGCTTTATTTTTCATATCGTACTCCACCAGTCAGCAAAGGTAACAGACGCGGCTCACGCCTTGGTGGTCCTTCAATTTCTCAAAACGCGTGGTAGTTGCGGAAATCCGCATCCCGAGTTGTGCCGCCCACTCCCTCTGGGTTCAGTCTGGACCCGAGAGAATCTTCAGTGAAGCGTCGTGATGGAGGTTCGGATACCGAACCATTTCCCGTCGGTAGTTACGAGGTCAACGCCGTCTCAAGACCATCTCGACGGGCCCATCGTGACGGTTCGTGATGGATGGTGCGAATGAGAGCTCATCGAGGGTGGTCTCGAATTCCCATTCTTGGAGTATCGTTCCGAGTATGAGACAGATTTCCATCTTCGCGAACCGTTCGCCGATACACCGGTGAGGACCCCCACCGAATGGGAAGTAGGCAAACGGCGGGAGTTTCTTCTCGAAGCCTTTCGACCACCGTTCCGGCCGAAACGCTTCGGGCTCGTCGAAATATCTCGGATCGCGATGAAGCACCCACTGCTGGAACGTGACCACGGTCCCTGCTGGGATATGATAACCGTCGATTTCGTCGTCTTCGGTTGCCTCCCGTGTCGTTCCCGGGATTGGGGGGTAGATTCGAAGCCCCTCTTTCATCACCTTCTCCATATAGGTGAGTTCGTGTAGGTCGGCCATTGTTGGCGCGTTTCCACCGAGAACGTCTGTGAGTTCCGACTGAAGGCGGTGGAGTTTCTGAGGGTGCTTCGAGAGAAGCTGGAGTATGTATGTCAGTCCGAGCTGTGTCGTCTCGTACCCAGCGATCAGGAAAGAGAGGACCTGATTACGGATGTCCTCGCGAGAGAGCGAGTCCTCAGCCTCTTGGAGCACCGAGACGATATTCGTCCCGTCGATACTGTTTGCTTTGTGCTGGTCGATGATTCGGTCTGCAACGGCATGTAGATCTTCGATAGCGCGCTCGAATTTTCGATTCCCTGGGGTGGGGACCCAACTGGGAATTTCAATAGGGCGTCGCATCTGAATAGCCGAGTAGCTCATCACCGTATCGAGAGAGTCGGCAATCTCCTCCCGCTGTTCGCGGATGTCGATGTCGAATAGCGTTTTCGCAATTATTTCCGTCGTCAATGATAGCATTTCATCTTGTATGTCACGGACCTCGCCGTCTGCCCACTGCTTACAATGTCGCTCAACAATGTCAGTCACGACGGTGCTATACCGTTTGATCTCGTCCGGATGGAACGCCGGTTCGATCATATGGCGCTGTGATCGCCAGTAGTCGCCATCAGTTGTTATAAGTCCATTTCCGACGATCGGTTTAAGGACGTCTTGAAACTCTCTGCCTTTGGCGTAGGCGTCGTTGTTATGAATCAGAACGTGTTCTATGTACTCCGGGTCACTCAACTGAATGAATTCCCGTCGTCCAATTTGAAACTGAGCGACTGGTCCGTGTTCCTGTGCAGTTTCTACGAAAAACTCCAGCGGACTATCTTTGAACGACCGAATGTTTCCAACAAGTGGAAGACCCCTAGGGCTCGGAATCTGCTCCGCATCACCTCCTGTTGATTCATCAGAGAATTCTTGCTTAACCATAGCGTCCCGATAGTGACTATAGAATTATATTTCATTCGGTGTGAACTGTGTACGTCCCGGTTGTCGCAGATTTCGCTGTTCTTCTCCGGTTGTTTGCGTACAACTCTTAGCTGGTGACTCTCAATTAACAAGCCCAGTCGACGACGCATCTTCGGGGGGCACGCAACCGCCTAGAACGTTCCGCACTGGAGCTTTGGCAATCGGCGTGCTAGCTCGTTCCGCCGGTGAACACATTCACTCGGTCGCTACTCGAGGCTCTCTTTGACTGTCAGGGAGACGATTGGTTCTTTGAAGCAGCCCAATCGACTGCATTCCGAAGTATCTGTCTGACTCCGTCGTGGTGGTAGATGGGATACTCCTCGTCTCCAGGTCGGAAGTAGAATATTTTCCCCATGCCACGCTGGAAGCAGACGCCGCTCCGGAACACATCTCCCCCTTCGAACCAGCTCGTAAAGACCTGGCTGTCTGGTTTGGGAATGTCGAACGGTTCTCCGTACGTCGCAGCGTTGGGAATCTTTGTGCACTCGTCTAATCCCTGCGCAATCGGGTGGCTTGGATTGACGGCCCAAAGGTACTCGCGGCTTCCGTTGTTTTCCCACTTCGAGTGGCCTGTCGCCCCGAGCAGTGACGAGAAGACGGGGGAGTCCTTGGCGGAATGGAGGAAGATGATCCCCATACCGTCGTGAACACGTTCCTTGATGCGACGAACAGTTTCGTCGGTGATCTCGTCGTGTGCAACGTGCTCCCACCAGATCAGGACGTCAGTGCGATCTAAGAGGGACTGCGGGACCCCTTGTTCTTCCCGCTGTAACGTGGTCGTCTCTACTTCGTAGTCGTTTGATTCGAAGATGCTCGCGATTGCCCCGTGGATACCATTGGGGTACCGTGCTGCGATGGCTTCGTCTTCGCGCTCATGTATGTTCTCATTCCAAACCGTAACGTTCGTCGGTGTCTTTTTTTCAGATTCAGCGGTCATGTGTTGGATATCGTTCTGCTCACGTGGTGATTTCGTGGTCATTCGGTTCGTCGATGTCCCTGCGTTCGACGCCAGCAGTTGGTCGATCCAATACCGGCTGCGGCTCGTTTGTAGCGTGTCCGAGCACGTGGTCTCCTTCCTCTAAGTTCGGGACTGAGACGGCCTCCCCATTCTGTCGCATAAACCGCACGTGGCAATGGTCCTGGACAATCGTCGAGACAGTCTGGGTATCGCCCTTGGCGATGATCTGAGTCAGCGGTCGCTCCGCCAACAGAACCCTGCCGACGTTGACTTCCCGGAACGAGCCGTCGACGTTGAGGCACGCCACAGTGTCACCCATCCCGAGGCTAGTCAGGTAATCCCAGTCTTCTTCGTCCGTCCAGACGTATGAGTGGACGGAACCAGCGTTGACACGGAAGGGACGGGGAGACGCTTCCGGAGGTGCTCTCGCTTCCGCATTCACGAACAGTCCGCCAGCATTCGTCGATCCGACGAGCATCCCCTCCATTTCTCCCATTAGTGTGGTTGTATCAAGACAGCAACGAATGCCTGTCCCGATCTGTTTGATCGTCTCGATCTCGAAGGGTTCGAGCGGGATGTCAATGTCGGATCTCCCTTGAGTCACCTTCACGTACTTTGAGAGCTTCTCCGGCTCCGGTGACGAGATCATGACACCGCCGGAGGTACCATTCATCGTACTGACGACCGATTCTGCCTCCCCGGGGGATCGAACGCCACTGATAACCGGCAGTCCCGCGTCTCGTACTGTTTCGAGCAATGAATCGAATCTGTTCACTTCGGAGATGTCCGGTACAACGAGGTATTGGGCCTGGTCCGGAAGCTGCTCTACGAGCGTGTTGGGGGGCTCGTTCAATACGGTGTCCAGATCCAGTTGGTAGGCAACTGAACAGTTGTGTTTGAGTGCTTTGCTTACGTGACCTTTGTCAGAAACGATCGCGATATCCGCCGAGTCGAGGCAAGCAGGGCGATCGGGGTCATACGGAACCGCCCGAGAGGTACTTGCAGGGAATTCATACGTGTCGACTTTATCGACGGACAGTACGATTGCGTCAAACGATAGATTGAAGGCTTCGTAAAGCTCGAACTGACTAGTCTCATCTACGACAGTCGAGTCGAGCCAGCACTGTTTCGCTGGCATGATGTGTAACAAGCAATGGTAACAAACTGAACCACAAATAGATACTCTTGGAATATTACAGGTAGCGTAATTACCAAGTTCAACAATTGGTTGGTAGAGAGAACTCGTGACCCACATATCGACTGGCTGTGCACTAGTCAGGGAAGTGGCCACAAAATAACTCGCAGACGACGCTAATCAGAGAGCGGTTCTTGCCTCTGAATTGATCGATATCACCTCAACAGCATCGGGAACAGCGACCACGTTGAGACCGCACTCGTTGCGGTCGTGGAGACATTCAGCGAGTGATGGTGTCACTGTTGACAGAAACCGCCGGAAGGGTCGGTTTATCGACAACAGGTTGTCACTCCGTCTGGAGTTAGCGAGTGCTGACCCTACTGAGTTCCTCAGTATTTTGAAAAGTAGTCTCGAAAAGCTACCCCCGTATTGGGGGTCTTCGTTTAGCTAACGTCGGATATGTGATTCAGCGGTCAACCTCTCCAAGAATGACGTCAAGGCTCCCAAGGGTAGCAATCAAGTCGGGGATATAGTCATCCTCGGTCATCTCAGGAAGCACCTGAAGGTTCGAGAAGCAGGGGCTTCGAATCTTGAACCGCGCAGGTTTGTCAGTACCATCAGCGCGGATGTAGATACCGAGTTCACCCTTCGCACCCTCGACTGCTCGGTAGATCTCACGGTCATTCTCGGGTTTGAGCGTCCGCGGAACGTTACTTTGGATTTCGCGGTCCTCTTCGGGCCAATCCTGGAGAATGTCGACGCACTGGTCGATGATCTTTGCTGACTCTTCAACCTCACGGAGGCGCACGAGCACGCGTGAATAGGTATCACAGCCGTCGTCTGTCACGACATCCCAGTCGAGTTGATCATAGTATCCATACGGGTCGTCACGTCGAAGGTCGTAGTCAATCCCCGACCCGCGTGCAACTGGCCCCGTACAGCCGTATTCCTTGGCAACTTCTGGGTCAAGATGACCGACGTCGACACAGCGAAGCTGGAAGATTTCGTTCGCGGTGACGAGGTCGTGATATTCCTCAAGTTTTTTCGGGAGTTCATTAAGGAGGCTGTCTATCTTCTCGAAGAACTCCTCTCTCGGTTCAGGGAGGTCCCAAACCACACCACCGACCCGAAGGTAGTTGTACATCAGCCGCTGGCCGGTGAGGTCCTCTAGAATATTTAGCACTATCTCCCGGTCGCCAAACGCATACTGGAATACGGCTGTAAATTCGCCATAGACGTCTAGAGCAAACGTACCCAATGCGAGCAGGTGCGCGGCGATCCGACAGAGTTCCGCGCCCATCGTTCGGATAACCTGCGCATACGCAGGCACCTCAATGTCGGCGAGGTCTTCGATCACACGCGCATACGCCCACTCGTTTAGGAGGCCAGCTGAAGCGTAGTCCCACCGGTCGGGATATGGCATGATCTGGTGGCGGTATGTGCCATCCTGACATATTTGCTCCTCACACCGGTGGAGGTACCCGATGTCGGGTTCGACATCGACGACCTGCTCGCCGTCGAGCGTCGTTTTGAGATGGAGCACGCCGTGTGTGGCGGGGTGGTTCGGTCCGATGTTAAGAAACATCGTGTTACTATCACCGTGATGGCCCTTCTCAAGTGGATTTTCGTGCTCGTGTAGCGTGACGATCTGGGGTTGCTCCTGATTATAGTTCAGGCTGAGTGGATGCCCCTGCCACGTTTCGGGCAACAGAATCCGACGCAAGTCAGGGTGATCTTCGTACTGAATGCCAATGAGGTCGTATGCTTCTCTCTCGTGCCAGTCCGCAGTTCTGAAAACAGACTCGGCACTCTGGCTCACTGGATCATCTACACTCGTTGGTACGACAACACCAACCTCCTGTGTCGGGTCATCGTATTTTTTCAGGTGATAAATACTCTCGTAGCGGTCTTCGTACTGCTGTGCTGTCACACACGAACAGTGATCGAATCCGGCTTCCTCTTTCAGTATCGACAGCGCGTCGACGACCTGATCCGGACGGACAACGAAGGCTTCGGCGTTGACGTGGGATTCACGACCGATTGCTGTCTCACCTAACAGCGATTCGAGCGCGTCGTAATTGAGTCCGTCCTCGGTAACGCCGACATCAGCACGTGTACTCGATTCAGGGACTTCTAAACTCATGGTGACACAGCCCCGTTGTACCGCATTACGAGTTCATCCTCGTCGATCTGACTCGCAAGGTGCGTCACAAGCTCGTCCTGTTCGAGATCACCGAACTGTTTAAGTTCATACGGCTTGACAGTTACTGGGGATGACTCGCCGTGGGCGATCCGTTCTTGGAGCTTAGCGATTCCGTAGATGAGCGCCTCGGGACGAGGCGGACACCCCGGAACGTGGATGTCACACGGGATGACCTCTTCGACTCCCTTGATGACGTTGTATCCCTTCTGGAAGGGACCACCAGAACAGGTGCACGACCCCATGCTGATGACGAACTTCGGCTCCGGCATCTGGTCGTAGAGTCGCTTCATCCGAGGAGCGAACTTCGAGACGATTGTGCCCGGGACAATTAGTAAATCTGATTGTCGTGGTGAGGCGCGCGGGACACCCGCCGCAAAGCGGTCAATGTCGTGTCCACTGGCGAGTCCTCCCATCATCTCCATCGTACAGCAGGCGATCCCAAACTGAAACAAAAACATGGAGGATGACCGAACCCAATTCATGAATGAATCCAGTTTGGTTGCTATGAATGGCTTGGAACCGAATACACTCTTGAGCTTAGAATTGAATTTGGCATCGTCTCTCCCTCTGGAATACCAGTCATTATACCTCAACTCGTCTTGTAAGTGGTCGGGGTCATCTACAGCCATTGTAAATTCATTCTGGAAACATGTTTAAAAGTCTGACTATACATACTGAACTTTCAATGCGGTATCAGCATCGCACAGAGCGTCACCAGCTCGCTTGGTCTGAGTTCACCAGTCTGTCCCCCGAACCGTCGGGAATGAGTGAGCTGGGGAGGGGAGAGCTGCCGCTGTCGACGGTCAGCCGCCTCCGATGTGGCAGCACTTCGAACGCACGGGAACGTTCAGGTGTTGGCGAGATACTCATGACGTCCTTCGGCTTGAAACTGGTGAGTTCCTCAGTGAGAACTGCTTCAGAATCGTGTATTTTAATTATCACCACATCTTAACCAGTGGGGACTGTTCACCAGTTCGGAGGGTGGATTTCTGTAAATGGAGCGTTATGCACCAATTTTCGCAGTTTAATCAACAACTGATTTTTATTCCCACTTGATGACTGTCGTACCGAACCGGTCATCGGCGATACGAGCCGCATCATAGAGGACGCTGGCGGCTGATCGGTCGATTGAATTAGACAGTTGGAACACTGCGGTCGCGTCTATCTGTTCGCCGGGTTCGACCGAACCACCTTGTGCCGACCACCGTTGTGTGGTTGGTACCTCGTCGAGTCTCCATATATCGATCGATGGATCGAAGTTGGGATGCCTGATGCTGTTCGTCTCCTGAATCTGTCTCTCGAGCGTTTCGAGCGAAAACAGCGGCCCGTCTATCGGTCGGAACTCATCTGTCGTGTTGCGAAACGAGACGGGGACGAAGACTAGTTGTTCACCATCTGGCATCTCGTACGTCTCGCCATCCGCGACGAGCTGGTCGGTGAACTCTGGCTTGTCAACCGTTATTTCGAGACCAGTATCGACGTAAGATTGACCAAATGGCAAGATTTCATCGGGGGTGTCTGGGTACGACGTGGTGGTTTTGTCAGGGACGTTCGTAGACTGAGTAGTAGTTTCACGTGCAGTCGAAGAGTCGCTGGTGGTGCTCGCCATGTCGCCACCACCACGGGTCCCGCTGAAACTACACCCAGCAAGGAAGGCCATGCTACCGACGACAAAGTTTCGACGGTTTGGGGTCACCATTTTAACAATACAAGAGACAAGACATAATGTTTCTCTTGTCTATTTCGCAATCAATATCCAGTGACTGACCGCTCATTACAGAATACGAGTCTGTCAAAAAGGAATATGAACTGACGGTTTCAATTGAAGCACATGAGTGGCAGTTCTCAATTGGAAAATATGAGTGATAGTGCGTTTGACTTCGGTCTTCTCCTCGTTGTATTCGGGGGGTTTCTAATGCTGGGCCGAGACCTCTTCGCAGCGGATTCTAACGCATTTGGTCAAATTGGGCTTCTTATTATGATTCTCGGAGTAATCGTCGGTTTACTTGGCCTCGTTGGTGATTTGCCTTCATAAACGAGAAGATGTGAAGTAGAGAGAATGCTGCGAGACACGCAAGCGTACTGAGCGGGTGATTCATTCCCAACTACCCCGTAAATAAGTCACGCATCAAAATACATCCTCCGAGGTTGTGTGTTCAGACAGAGTCTACCGCGGTGGCTTCCGAAAGCGGGCGAAGTAACCGATTCGCCTGCCGACGCGCTGCTCGAACCGAAAGCCAACCGATTCACATCGGTCGCGCAGTGTTCCGAGTCGGACCATCTCTGGGTCCGCGATTGATTCACCTACGACGAGCCGCCCGCCCGGGCGAAGGACACGGTGTAGCTCTTTGAGTGCTTGCTCTTGGTCCGGAATCTCCCCGAGCGTCGACACCAAATACACAGCGTCGAAATGGTCATCCGAATAGGAGAGTTGTTCTGCGTTCCCGTGAGTTGCGGTGATTCCGTCGACGCCCTGCTCTCGTGCTCGCTGTACTGTGTGATCGAGCATTTGCTGTTGCACATCGAGGACGTGTAATGACCCGTCTGAGTCAAGGTGTTCCGCAACGGGAAGGCTATATCGGCCTGTTCCAGGACCGACTTCGAGGATACGTTCACTGGGTTCTGGGGAAAGCGCTTCGTTCAGTTGTGACTGGTTTAGGAGACGTGGAAGTTCAAGCGCGAAGCGCTGTTCATACGGAAGCGGTTCGGGATTCTTCCGTTTCCGGAGTATAACTGCAATAATACTGGTAGCGAGAACAGCACTCGTAACGATAAGTTTTGAGTGACGCTTCATTTGTCTCTCGGTCACACCCGTCGTATCTCGAATTGATAAATCTATTGGATGGCTAACAATTCCAAAAACGAGGAGAACACGCCGTTTAGTGTAGCTTCACCTGAGGTCTTGCTAGCTCCCCGTCATTTCAACAGAGGAGGGTAGCACCGACTCTCCGTGTGTCGGCTGTTGTGAACTCCCAATCGGTGGGTGGTCTGTTGTATTTCGATGTTCTGACCATGCAGCGACTCCTTGAGGTGGATGGCTGCGTGAGTGATGCAGTCGGCCTAAACAGGTGTCAGTTGGGGAACGCAACCGTCGTTAGCGCGAGTTCGGGGCTATAAGACGGTCCCATGGTGTGATGTTCGAACGATTCGAAGCCTGCCTCGTCGAACATCCGGTCTACTTCCTCCTCGTCATAGAACAACATGATCGCATCGGCGAGCGTTTGGAAAATGGACGACTCCGGATAGTTCGGGCCGACGATGAGTACAGCCCCATCTGGTTTCACGACTCGTCGACATTCATCGAGTGCAGCGATTGGATTCGGCCAGTACTCGATCGAGCCGGACGACCAGACCAAATCGAACGAATCGTCCGCGAACGGTAGTCGTTCGGCATCGCCTCGGTAAAACTGAACGGGACCGCGCGTTCCGAACTTTTCGGTCGCCTTCTCCAGTTGGTGGACACTCTGATCCAGACCGTAGACGTGCTCTGTGTGTTGGAGCAACCCCTCAGTCGCAAAGCCCGTTCCACAGCCGACATCCAGAACGTGGTCATCCGGCTCGATCTCTACCAGATCCATCGCCTCTCCGCGCATCTCCTCGGTCCAGAAGAACGTGTTGACCGTGTCGTACACTTTCGAGAGATACTTGTAAAACAGCCTGGCACGCTCCTTATTTTCGAGAACTCCCATTGGTTCGGGTTTGAAGTTCCATTGTATAAAACTACGGATCGGTCAGCAAACCTTAGCAAGCTTTCACATCTCAGGGTAGCAAGGTGCACCGAATCAACGACTCTGTTAGATTTGCCTGAAGCTTGCTAGTGGTCGGCGCTCGTTGGCGGTGATTCTGAGCGCGCACGCCAACACGAGTGCAGATATCTGGCTCTTTTCTCTCGCTCAACCATGTCGAATGTCACGCGCGCTCTTCGCGTCTTCCAAACTAATTACCTTGATAAGCCGCTGCCGTCTCGCGATTTCCGTCAGATAAAGACGAATCTCGTGGAGATGCTCCTAAACTCTCGGTTGTGCCGGAAGACGTTGAGAGATGACATCCCATTGGAATATGCTAACACAATATTCATTATATGTCGCTCATTCGTTATGTTTATGTCAACGTCATCACTATATGACAGATTTGTGGATTCGAACAATGGAGTGTTCTATAGCATATATAAATCAATCATAAATCCGTACATCGGGTATACGCTCTATCCGATGGCTTCGATGACGCTCGGGCTGACCATTGCATCACTTCAGTACGGTTGGGACTGGACAATCTGGATGGTGGCAATGGCGCACATGTGGTTCTACGATGAGGGGATGAAATCCGTCGACCTCTCGGCAGACGATATCAATCTCGATGTCAACTCGACTATACAGTTCGGCATCGGAGTCCTGATGATATTGACTGGGTTCAGCCTCGCAGTCGTGCTCGCCTACTGGACGAGTATCTGGTACGTTCCGTTCGTGATGTTCCTGACTCTACTGGGATTAGCGTACAACCTCGAGTGGTTTGGTGGCATCCTCCACGACAGGCAGTATGTCACTGGCTGGGGGAACCTAGCGTTTTGCTTAGGGTGGGCTCCGGCGGTTTGTGGATACCTCCTACTCGCTGAGACAGTTAGTCTGGGTATCATCGTGTTCGCCATCGGTCCCATGCTTGTGAAGGGAACGATGGGGTGGATCGAGGAAGACATGAAAGACACGCTCTACGAGATGAAGGGGATCAAGCACGAGCGACCGACACCAACGGATGTCGACCGGATGAAGAGACGCTCGCTTAACAGTCAGATTCTCAACATCGTGTCCTTCATCGCCATGTCAATTGGGCTCATGATCGAACTCAATCACATCACGGTCTTCTAGCGCTCCCAAAGGAGCAATCGACGACCCAACTACTACCAGACAAGAATCCATTTGGCACGTGATCCAATCTCAATGAGCCAGACACCATTGCGTCTCGATGGCGTTCCGATCATCGGAAACGCACATCAGGCAATCAAGCCGCTTGAGTTCGTAGAACAGTGTCGAGACCACTCCTCACCAGTCGTGCGTGCAACCGCTGGACCGAAGACACTTTACGTTGTCCTCCGGCCACGCCTCGTCAAGGAAGTCCTCACCTCGCACGACGGTCGGTACCAGAAACCAGAGCATATCCGCTACGGAATCGATAACTTCGACGGTGACATCGACACGTCGGTGACATCACGACTTCGTTCTGCGTGGGGTCCTGTAATGTCGCGAGACAATATCAAGGCGTATTCAGGGCGCCTAATGGGGCTCGTCGACGAGTTTCTCGCCCGATGGGATACCGGTACGGCCCGGAATGTCCACGAGGAGTTTCGAGAACTCTGTCTTCGACTCGCGTGTGAGGTCCTTCTCGACGTTGAGAGTCCATTGACTAGCGGACAGTACTCGGAGATGGTTGACGGGTTCAGCCAGCGATTCTCGCCGAAGAACGTAGCAATGGTCGAGTTATTGCCCGACTGGGCACTGAAATTGTCGGACCGTGAGTATCGCCAGGCCCGTCTCCTTCTGGATACCTTTCTGGACGACATCCACGATGAAGCACAACCAACGAGCGGGACGGTCCTCTCATCGCTTCTCGACGCTTCCAAGAACCCGAACTCGAAGGTCAGCGAATCTATAGCCCGCAACGAGGTCGGTGTACTATTGGTCGGTGCGATGGAACCACTCGCCGTTGGCCTCGCTATCGCCTGCCATCAAATCGCCGCTCGTAGCGATGTCCAGGCAAAGCTGTACCGAGAAGCCCGGGATGTAGTCGAGGGGACGACGGCTACTCTAAGCGATATCCAGGAGTTACAGTACGCCGAGCAGGTGTTCCGAGAGGCGTTGCGACTTCACCCCCCATTGTATACGATGTTCCGGGAGACGAAAGAGCACGTTTCATTGGGCTCGTATGAACTTGAGCCCGACGCTCAGGTGTGGCTCCCCCAATGGGCGATTCACAGAGACCCCAGTAACTTCGACAACCCCGAGACATATGACCCGTCTCGCTGGGATGGTGAACGCGAACACCATCCGTTCGCGTACTTCCCTTTCGGTGGAGGTCCGCGACACTGTCCAGCCCGACGTTTGTCGCTGATGCTTGCCAAACTCGTGTTGGCAACGCTTTCGCTTCGGTACGAGTTAGCCCCAGCGGCTACCGACACTCTAGAGGTTCGTCCAGAACTCGCTCTTCGGCCGATGACTGGTGTCGACATCGTGTTCTCCGCCCGGTAACGACCTCCCCAATCCGTAAGACAGGGGATTTTGTCCCTGGACGTGGTCACACTCCGACGTGGTGTTGAACGGTTTCGAACCAACACAACCCCATCGATCGGATTGTCTCCCGTGGCCGACCCAAATTATGTAAATTGGATTGCCAAACACAGTTACAATTACGCCCGTACTTACGTAACTTCATACCAAATATAAATTCATTTCTGTCTACATTTTGTAGGTAAGCAATCATCACAACGCAGTCTAGCGATTCGAGGTCAGAGTAATCAGTGAGCCTGTTCGGTGGCGGTGTTACGTCACCGGACGAGTGTCTCGAACACGCGCGACTCTATCTCTCTGAGGTGATTGCCGATGGTCGTCGGAGCGATACCGACTACGTCCGCGAGTTCGTCGTGTGTCGCCTCTCGGGGGTTGTTGTAGTATCCTTCCTCAACAGCAGCCTGGAGAATCTCCTGTTGACGGGTCGTCAGGACTCGAAGAGATGACGCGGTGTCGGGGTCGTATGTACCAGTCCCGACGATGTCGGCGTCCAGTCCTGTCGACTGGTTCATATCCTCGTATAGCTCTTGAAACGCCGACTCTGCGCCGAGGAACGTGATCCGGAGCGACCCATCTACGTTTATTCTGATCGGCATCTTGATAACGAGGTTCGACTCCCGGCGGAACTCCAAGAGCTGTTGGACCTGGTCTCGGGCCTCGAACTGACTCATCGCAATCCACCGCTGCTCTCCAGAGACGGAATAGTCCCGAACTGACGGCACTGTTGCCATCAGTTTCTCGTAGCGCTCACGGTCCCCACTCGCCTCGGCGAGAGTCAGTACCGTCCCATTAGCTAGCAACTCGACGTGGTGTATCGCTTCACGTTGAATCGAAGGCTCGTCGGCAAGTTGCTTCCCCAGTGGGTGGAAGGCGCCGCCTTCCGTCGCGTGAAGACGAACTGTGAGGTATCGCACGTCTCCGGGCTATGCAATCCGAACTTAAAATACCGTGTATACACTCCAATATCGACTTGGTTGGACATTCCCACGAACGACTGTGAACAGTAATGACCCTTGCAACGATTGATCGCTATGACCCTGATTGCGTGTCTACCGTCGGTGAGCGTGCGGTGGTCGTGGGGGGGAGCCTTGCTGGACTCTGTATGGCCCGGGTACTGGCAGATGGCTTCCGGGAGGTCGTCGTACTCGAACGCGACCCGCTCCCCGATGAGCCAGTCGACCGGGACGGAGCCCCCCAGACATCTCACCCACACGTCTTGCTGGAGGCAGGCCGAGCGACCCTCGAAGACCTTTTTCCTGGATTTTGTGATACTGTCCTCGCAGAGGGTGGACTGCGAGTAAATACGAGCGTTGATATGTATGAGTACAACGGCGGTGGATATCTCGCCCACCCGCAACAGCGCCTTATTACCTACTGTGCGAGCCGACCGCTGTTCGAGTCTATCGTCCGCCAGCAGGCCCGGAGCATCGATACAATCAGTCTCCGTGATAACCATCAGTTCCTCGACTATCTGACGACCGATGACGGAGGGACGGTGACTGGCGTCCAGTTTCGCGACGGGAGCAGCGGGAAGTCAACGCTCTCTGCTGACTTGGTCGTAGACGCGACCGGACGAACGAGTCGGACACCAACGTGGCTGTCCGACCATGGGTACGACGCACCGCCGGTGGACGAGGTGACTATTGACGTGACGTACAGTACGGTTCGGATCGAGCGCCCACCTGACGACCGACAGATAATACTGGTCCCGCCTGACGCTCCCCGTACTCGCGGCGGCGCACTCGTCCCTATCGAGGACGGTCGTTGGGAAGTAATTCTTCAGGGGATTCATGACGACAGCCCTCCGGCAGAAGCCGATGCTCTCATCGAGTTCGCTGACAGACTTCCGGTGTCCGATATCGCGGATCAGCTTCGCTCCCAGCGGTGGGTCTCCGAAGAGATTCAACAGTATCCGTATCCGACCAGTCGCCGTCACCGGTACGAATTGCTCGATGCATTCCCCGACAGATTGGTCGTCACAGGAGACGCAATCGCCAGTTTCAATCCAATTTACGGACAGGGCATGTCGGCTGCGGCCCTCGACGCGGTGCTGTTTCACCATACACTTGCCAGTGGCGGGCTAGACAATCTGGCACCCCGTTTTTTTGATCGGGTCTCCGACCTTGTTGACAACATCTGGCGGATGGCGGTGGGGAGTGACTTCGAGTTCGCCCAAACCACAGGATCGAAACCTCGGGGTACCAGCCTGGCGAACTGGTACATGACTCGGTTGGTTAAACGAGCCCACTCCGACCCCGTCCTAAGTGAGGCCTTTGCTCGCGTAGCTCGACTAGAGGTCCCGGCAACCACACTGTTACGGCCGCCCCTTGTGTGGCGCACACTTCGGCCGTTCGGCGACAGCGGGTCATCTCGATCCGTTATCGACCGGATGGTGGATGCAGTACCAGTCGACGATAGGTGAACCCCTATACACTGACAGAGGATTCTACCTAACGCCTGTCGGCAGTCGGCTCTTCTGGCGGCGACGTCGAACACGACCGCCAAGACCAGCGTTGGTATCTGAACCTTTTCCGCTCGACCACGCCGAGGCACTCGACGTGTTCTTTGGCCTTCGTGACTCCTGGTCAACAGTATTACTACGCAATCGTTCTGACTAACTCACGTGAACGATTCTGATCGCCTCCCAACGGCTGAGTTCGTCCACCACGTCGCAATCACCGTACCTAACCTCGACGAGGCCATCGATTTCTTCGTTGAGGCGTTGCAGTGCGAACAGTTGTACCGAAAAGGGCCATTCGGTGATCCCGAGGGCGATTCGATGAAGCGTCGGCTGAACGTTCATCCCGATGCCACAGCCGAACTCGCCATGCTGCGCTGCGGCCCGACGATGAATCTGGAACTGTTCGAGTGGGATGCGCCAGGGCAGGACGAGACGCCTCCAACCCTTGCCGACAACGGTGCGACCCATCTCGGGATTCAGGTTGAATCGATCGACTCAGTGCTCGATGCGCTTTCTGATCGAGACGATATCGAAATACTCGACGAACCGAAGACCAACGTCGATGGGCCGACCGCTGGACTCACCTACGTCTTTTGTCGCACCGGCTGGGGTCTGATGCTCGAACTACTCGAAGTGCCGGAATCGATGCCGTATACCGACGATACCGACGGCCGAATGTTCGAGCCCGATGTGTCGTGGGGCGACTCTCCCGATGTGGGGTTGCACTGAGCCACACTCCAGTTGTACTCCGTTTTCCGATCAAGCCCACTGGTCGCCAACAGCTACAGCTGTTGAGGATTCGTCAGTAGTGATGGTCTTCAAGTCGTCCATCCGACGAAAGCAAGCTCAGTATCGCATTGCTGTGCCGAGAAACTATCAGGTTCGGTTCCACGGTGTCAAAAGTGCGGGTCGAAATAGCGAGGGACCAGTTTGGCTTCGGCTCGCCGGAGGCGATAGTTAAGCGTGGAGCGTGGTACGTCAAGCTCATCCGCGATGTCGGCTGCGTCGGCATCTCTCGGCATCTTATAGTAGCCTTGTTCGATAGCAGTGCGTAACGCTTCTTCCTGCCTCGGAGAGAGTTCATCGTTAGTGTCGTCATCTAGGGGGTACGAGGCGTCCGTTAGTCGTTCGATCTTGAGATCGACAGACCCAGATAAGTTATCTTCCAGTTCATCGAAGAACGCTCGGGTGTCTCCACTCCCCGAGTGTACAATCCGCCACGTGCAGGTTGTCCCTACGTTCCGCGTTTTGAAGAGAACACCCTCCCCAAGATGGTCGAGTGCAATATGGGGAATCAAGGTACAGGATGGTGTTCGTTCCCAATATGAGTAGACGATCAGCGTGTCATTGCTGTGTTCGAGGACTTGTGCCTCTTGGGTAGTCCCGCAGTTTTTGGTAGTCAGACAGCCCGTATGGTAGTCTGACTCGAAAAAGACATTCTTGATCGCATCAAGCGAATCAGATGGGCCTGCTGCGTGGCTGACTTGCCAGAGACTTTTGGCTGTAGCGTGCAACGAAATGGACCGAATTCGGGTGTCAGGATATCTATCGAGGATATTCGCCAACGCGTTACACTCTGAACTGTACTTGAGAGAGAAAACGGCTTCTCGCATGCCCTCTTGTTGGAAAGATGACGATTGAATCTTACGGATTTGTCATCCATCCTAGTAGACTCCTAATTGTTAATTCTACAATTCTAGATATTTGTATTCTCAGTGTTGATGTAGTAATATATCTCCCCGGTAATTGGCCATCCCTGTAGGCTCGGTCGCCACTATATTTCTAATACATATTGATTAGAAAACAATTGTGTAGTTGTGGTTCCTTCAACATTTACTAGATAGCGCTTCAACTCGTACGCGGTCGCTCGCCACCCGGGCGGCAACATGAGACATGGACAATGGTATTTATGAACATGCACGCCAACGGACTACCCGTCGGTCGCCCGGTCAGTCTGTTCGAGCGGACTTGGGCGGCCTTGGCGTCTACATCACCGAGTTCCAGCTCTGTGCTTAGTGTCGGTTCTGGATACCGTCGCTCTTACCGCCCCCGGCCGGGGCGCCACACCCCTCTCCCTCGCCGTCGGCAAACGAACCCCGGGTAAGTTCGAGAGGCCCTCTCCGAGGCGGGGGTCGTACTGGAAGGGCCCGAAACGCAGGTCATCGTCCCACACGGCGACTCACCGAGGGGAACACACGAGGAAAGTGCCGCTCACCTGGGTGTCGCAACCGCGACGGCGAGTGACTGCTGCAGAAAAATCGAATGACGTGGGTTCAGCACTCGTCGGCAGAGTACTACCGCCTAAAACAGTTATATAAATACACCGACGTTTAAAATATCAGAAAACATATGTTTAAAGGGATCGCCGGACTGCAGCGGCTTGATTCGGTAGGATTCGAATGAACTCTCCTGGATTCCCCCTGAGCGTCGGCCCTTTATACGGAGTTCTGCGGGGGAACTGCAGGTGCGATGTGTCGAACTGATGCGACCGCACATGGTGGTTGGGCCACCGACCGGACGTGTTTCACCTCCGGTGACTCGGCCCGTATGGCCACTCGTGCGACGGCGACGAACGAAAAGCCAACCGACTACTTCCCTCACTCGCTCCAGGCGGAAAACCACAGAGCGACCTGGCTGGGGGTGCCGGCATGAGCGACACCGACCTCACCCGTAGGCGGCTTCTGCAGGGCATCGGTATCACCGGTGTCGTGGGCGTGACCGGCTATGGACAGGTGACCAGCGGCACGCCCGTCGGGAACGCGACCGTACGGACCGAGCACGACACGCACCAAGATGAGCACGGTGACCGCTGTCCGCCGGTCGAATACACCCTTAATACGGGCTACAACCAGACGGACGACGAGCGAATTCAGGCAGGCGCGAAGGACGACGACTGGGACGTGACCGGCGACGAGAAGAACGGGGCAGGAACAGTGCCTCGTGACGCCGACGTGGTCGAGTACGACTGGCCCACTACGTTCCAAAATAGCCAGTGGATTTCCTTCGAACCCGACGGCGGCCGCCGCCTTCCCGACGAAGAGACGCAATACGAGTACACGTACTGCTTCTGTCTCAACGAAGGCTTCCAGAACCCGGAGCTAACGCTGACGCTACAGGCCGACGACCTCGTGGCGGATATTCGCCTGAACGGGACCTCGCTGCCGTTCTCCGGCGACGGCGACTTCCAGGGTGCGCCGATTGAGGAAACGTACACGAGACGGCGTTACTTTCAGCCCGGTGAGAACTGCCTGACGGTGGTCGTACGCGACACCCAACAGGTCGTCTCTGGGATGAATCTCGTCGGCCAGATGCGTGCGGAGAACGCCGACTGTGACTGTGGCTGTGGCGGCTGTGACCTCTCGGTCGAAAAACACCACGAGGGCCAGTTCGCGTTCGGTGAGACTGGGACCTACGTCGTCGAAGTGTGCAACGAGGGTGACGGTGAGTGTACTCGTGCGGCCGTCGTCGAGGACGAACTCCCCGACGATGTGACGTTCACCTCGGCATCCGGAACCGACTGGCGAGTCACCGTGGACAATGGGACGATCACCGCGATACACCCCAACTCCGGTGGATTGGCTCCGGGCGAATGCCTCCCGCCACTGGTCATCGAGATTGAAATCGCACCCTTCGAGGAATTCCCCGCGGATATCGAGTTGTTGCGTAATTGTGCCGCCCTGCTTGGCAGCGACGAGGAGGCGGCCAACGACACTAGCTGCGATGAAATCCGGTGTCTCGAAGGCAGGCATGTCATCCAGGGCGGTGCCGACGACGAGTTCGGCGGCGGGAACACCGAGCCGACCGCACCGAGCCACGGGCTCCAGGAGCGTATCGACCTCCCGATCCGGAATTTCGACGAAAGCGGCATCAACAAGCCGTTCGCCCATACGTTCGAGGTTCCTCAGCCACCGCTGGCGGGCGATATCTGTGAGGCGACGTTGTCGTTCCGCGCTCGCCCAAACGGTGCCAACGACAACAACGATTTCCTGTCGCTCGGGTTGTGGCACGACGATGGGACGAAAGATACGGACTACAGTTGGGGTCAGAGCATGGGAGACCGGAACACCCCCGGTATCTTCCCTGTTCAATGGTCCGATAACCAGACCGGGGCCCACGAGACGACGCTGGACCTCTCCGACCTCTCTAACCATTCCCAGTCGAACACCGACCTCGTGCCGTATCTCCAACAGCATGGTCGGCTTGACGTGATGATTCACGACGACACCGAAGTCGACTACATGGACCTCACGGTTACCTACTGCTGTGACGATGAGGACGAGCCATGCTCACTCTCGGTCGAGAAAATCGCAGAAGAACCGTTCGAATTCGGTGGCACTGGTACCTATGTCATCGACGTGTGCAACGAGGGAGAGGCCCCGTGTGAAGACGGCCCCATCAGCGTGACCGACGAGTTACCGGATGGAATTTCCCTCGCAAGAGCGGGCGGAAACGGGTGGCAGACGACCCACCGTAACGGCACCCTTGTCGCCGAGCATCCCAACACTGACGGCCTCGAACCCGGCGAGTGCCTGCCCTCGCTGTTCGTGGAAGTAGAGATACCGAGAGTCGAAGATTACCCCGGCAATTCCGACCAGGTTCGCAACTGCGTACGACTGTCCGTCGACGACCAGCCTACTGCCGAGGACTGCGTCCAACACACGATCACGCAGCGCAAGCGATAACCTGTCGGGGACGCTCTTTTTCCGTTATCTCCTCTCTGTTCGATATTCACATTAGGTGGTATTGCGACTGCTGTCGATTGGGCTGGGAGCATCGACAGAACCCAGGGAATCGAAAATGGTATAAAAGTCATTCGATAGTTTCTCACTCCATTTGAGCGAGCCCAGTAAAATCGTAAGACAGAGGCGAGCCTGAATCAGGTGAATTCGCCTGGATTGTCGGAAACTCGGCCGATTCTTCGGGGGTTTATACGTGATTGTAGGGGCGTTATGGAAGTGTGATGCGCCCCAACGGCGGCCACGCAACTGCGATACATAGGGTTGCCCGAATGCGCATTCCGGAGCCAACCATGAGCGAACCGAAGAACCCAGCGGACGACAGCACTGACCGAGAAGTAGACGACCCGTTCGGCGCGTGTGTCAACCACGACATCGTGATCATCTACGAGTGGGACGAACCATCCCATTGGATACAATCTGACAGCGCCGTTGCCCTGGCAGAAGCACGGTGACCAGGACGGATGTCGTCCGGAATCGGCATCAGTATTTCAACACACTGCCCTCGCGCCAGGCTCGGCGGGCGAGCCCGGCACCGCAGCGGACAAACGATGTTACTGACGGACCTGATACGACAGTCGAGAGTCGGCCCGGCGGGCTGCCCGATACTGCTCGAATCGAATTCTCACCCCTCGGACGACTGCACACGAGACTGGGGACATCCAGGGTGTCACCTCACGAGCTTCCACCCCACACCAAATTCCATACCTTGTATATATGTTAGAATACCACATAGTACGATGTGGATGAGAGTCAGCGCGTTCCAAGGTGAAGCCACCAACTGTCTCGTTGTTGGTGTCGCTGTCATCGTGTGCGGTGGCGTCATAGCCGGCGTATTTCCCGCCGGAGTGGTAGCCGCCGAGTCGACGCCAGGTTCGTCGAACTCTCCAGACTCACCAGACTCGCCGGATTCGGTCATCGACTCGGTCGCGCCAGGCGCAGGCTACGACGATATCGTCATCCGAATCAAACTCAGGCGCGATGGGACCGCCCACTGGCAGGTGCTGTTCCGCTACCGGCTGGATGATGCGGCCGCTGAACGCGCTTTCGAACAGGCTCGCCAGAACGTCTCGAACCCGCCCGGCGTGTTCATCGACCGGATGCAACAGGCTGTCTCCAGTGCCGAAGCACGGACGGGGCGGTCGATGCGCGTCCAGAACGGCTCGGTCGAAACGTACACGTCGGTCCCGGCCGGTCGCTTCGGCGTCGTCAGCTATCGCTTCGAATGGACGAACTTCGCGGCCACCACGGCCGACAGTCGGTACGTCCTTGGCGACGCTATCAGGCGATACCGACTCAGTGAGAACGAATCGCTGTGGATCGAGTGGTCCGAGAGCTTTCGGAAGGAGTCGGTCTCACCCGCGCCGGACGCGTCCCAAGAACGCGCCGTCCGCTGGGACGGCCGCCAGTGGTTCCAGTCCGACAATCCGAAAGTCGTCCTCGTCGCAACTGGGGCCGCCGAACAGGCGGAGCAGCCGATTCTTCCAGCTGTCGGTGCCGCTGGACTTCTACTCGCGGTCGTACTCGGCTGGTACAGCCGTTCGCACTGGTGCGGTGTTGAGACGACCCATGCTGCAGAGACACGCTCGGTCCCGTCCGACGAACTACTCAGCAACAGAGAGTGTGTCCTCCAACTGTTGGAAGACAGGGGTGGACGGATGAAACAACAGGAACTCATCGAGGCCATGGAGTGGTCCAGAACCAAAACTAGCAACGTCGTCAATGAGATGCACGAGGCCGAACAGATAGAGGTCTTCCGGCTCGGACGCGAGAACGTCCTCGCACTCCCTGGAGAAATCGAGATATGACCTCTGAACCATCGTCAGTGGGCCGTTCGTCAAGCGGGAGCGTCTCCACGACGCTGTCTCCGAGGAACGCATGAAACGACCCCTCCTCGTGTTCGTCACGGTCCTGCTTGCCGTTGGTGTCACACTGACTGTGACCGCACCGGTAGCCAGCGTCGAACAGACGACTTCCACCGCCTCGGAACCGGGACCGTCCGTCTCGACCGTAATTGCAGTCCAGGATACGACGGTTCACCAGTCGATCGAGGTTGCTAAATTCCAGTCGCGCCTCTCAGCGGCTGACACGACCGATTCGAAAGCGCGCGTCATCGCCGACGAACTCGACCGTGTGGAGACGCGGCTCAAGACACTCGAAGCACGTCTCGATAGGCACCGGGAGGCCAGGGCAAACGGTTCAATCGGGTTCGACACCTACGCGATGCGCGTCGCGCCCGTCGCTGCCGGGGCTCGGTCGCTGGACGCGCGCATCGGCCGCATCCGGCTCGCGGCCGACAGCATTGATGCCGACACGCTTCGCGACGCAAACGTCACCAGTGACCGAATCGAAGCCGTGCAGTCGAGAATCGACCTTGTGATCGCCGCCGACGAGCGTACACTCGAGCCGGCACCCCTCGGACCGGCCTTCTACCGACAACTCGCCACTGTGGCGGAGACCTATAACAACAACGAGGCTGTCGACCTCGGAGTACTTGGCTCGCACATCAACGGCGAGCGAATCAATCTCCACATCACCACGGCCGATGGCGACACGGCGGTCGTCTCGTTCCGGATAACCGAACAGAGCCGTGTCCGTGATCTCCGGGCGGGGCCACACCCCGATGCGACACTACGAGTTACGACCAACGAATCCACCGCTCGGCGACTCTTGAACGACGACCACCCTGGCGCAGCCGTCAGTCAAGCCGTTGTCGACGGGGGGATCAGCATCGACGGACTCGGCCGGTATAACGCGGTGAAATGGCTGTTACTCACGACCGTCCTCGACGTGATGCGGGCGATTGCACGCCGCTTCGAAGTGGTGGTGGTCCTCTTATGAACCGCTTCACACGCATCCAGCAGGGGCGCGCACGCCTGGACAGGCTCCCGGCTGGCTGGGCCATCATCACGACGGGGTTTTTCGTTCAGCTCGGACTCGCCGTCGGCCTGCTTGCGCTGGCTGCCACTGGCACCGACCAGGTGTCGGTCGTCGTCTCGGCTTTCCTCGTCGGTATCGTCGTTCTCGCCGGTGTCGCGGCGTTGCCGTCGGTTCTGTTGCTGTGGGTCGGCCGCTACCAGCGCACTGCGGCGGTGATTGCGGCGCTCGTCGGAGGGGGGATGTTGCTTCTCAACGGAGCCCACCTCACAGTCTGGCCGTTCCCGCTCGCGTTGTTCCTGGCTGCGGTACGTACCTGGGCTGGAGCCGGACTCGATACTGATGACCTGCTCCGACTCGACCCCGGGCGGTTCGAACGAGTCGCCCCCCCGAAACCGGGCACTGACGACGCCAGTGGAGACGGCTTGTCCGAGGACTCCTGATGTCGGGCGAGTTGCGTGGCTGTTTCCCTGAAATCTTTCAGATCAGATGGACAGCCGCCAACTACCGAGGTGAAAAAAACCGGATCGTGAATGTGAGGGAGAATTTAAGTTTGAAACAAACGAAATGAAGCAGATAATTCTCGGTGACCTGTCTTGGCAGATTACGCCATATACAGGGCCACTCGTCCTGACCACGGTTCTATCTCTCTTCAAGGCGAGAATCCCGCCGTTTACGGCGTTGGCGAGACGCGAAGCGTCTCGTCCGCACGCCAGAACGCTCTGCGTTCTGGGGACGGGAGTGAATCCGACACTTCCTACGAAACCACCGACGATGCTCAGGCAGATATTCCACGCTAATCCGTGGGGCACTGTCTAATTAGTGACCTCCTCAACCGGCGTTCGTCCGTCAAGCGCTTGATGCGGTCGTTGGACGTTATAGTATTGCACAAATTATGTGAGCTACCTGCGGACGCTCGCGTGACTGCACCCACGAATTATGGAAGCGGTCGACTCGCACTTTGAAGGTGTGAAACTACTTTTCGATGAGGTTTCGTTCGACGTAGCCAAGCCGACCGCTCAACGCTAATCGAGAGAGTGCAGCCTGATAGTCGCAGCCATCAACGAGAAACACCGCTTCTGGAAGATTGTGTTTCTCCGAGTTGATGAAGGAACACAGCAGCCGAACCGGTACCGTGTCGTCCGAACAATTCGATGTCAAGACTCAACGTTGTCTCGATGTATATTGCACTAAATAATCAAGACTGGACGCTATTGATTTTGACAACGGTCTCGCCTAGTTCGCGCATGAACGAACTAACGATGTCAAGTACCAAAACACCAATGGCAATTTTGCTTTATATTCCAAGAACTAGGGTTCACTGAACTTGTGATTCTAAGTAAAAATCAGGATAAGAAAGCCCACCGTAGGTATGACTGTATGACGACAACCATCACAGTCGAGGGAATGACGTGTGGGCATTGTGAACAAACCGTCGAGGAAGCACTTCGGAGTGTGCGCGGTGTGGCTGACGCGTCTGCCGACCGCACAACCGAACAGGCGAGTATCGACGGCGACGCAGACGTCACAGCTCTCGTAGCGGCCGTCAAAGACGCAGGATACACTGCACACTCCTAAGGCATCCGAATAAAGCGGAATACGGCGAACTCGTCAGCCACTCTTCCCCAACGTGTCCCTCGCGGAGGCATCATCTGGCCTCTCTATCCGGACCGTCATTGGGGGTGGGAACCAATATACAATATATGGACGACACAAACAAAAATCAGTCAAACGGGCACCAACGTCCAGCAGAAGACCGCCACCACGACGGCCACGAAGATACCCATCAGGAGGGTACTGAACATGCTCACCAAGCCCACATCCACGACACGCACGAGGGTCACGGTGACGGCCACAGAACACACACCGACCACACCGGCCACGAACAGATGTTTCGACGGCGGTTCTGGGTGTCGCTCGTTCTCTCGGTTCCCGTCATCTACTTCAGTGAGTTCATTCAGGACGTCTTCGGATACACCGCGCCTGTGTTCCCCGGAAGCGTCTGGATTACCCCAGTCTTCTCGGTAATCGTCTTCGCGTACGGTGGCGTGCCGTTCCTCTCGATGGCTCGCACTGAGTTGAAGAACCGCAAACCGGAGATGATGATGCTCATCTCGCTGGCTATCACCGTCGCGTTCGTCTACTCTATTGCGAGTCTCTTCATCGAGGGAACGACGCCGTTCTTCTGGGAACTCGTTACCCTTATCGATATCATGCTCTTGGGCCACTGGATGGAGATGCGCTCTGTTCGGCAGGCTTCGGGTGCGCTCGACGAACTGGCGAAACTCATGCCAGACACCGCTGAGCGGCTCACCGAGAGTGGAGATACTGAAGCGGTTCCCGTCTCCACCCTTGCCGAGGGTGACGTGGTCCTCGTTCGACCTGGTACATCGGTCCCTGCTGATGGCGAAGTCGTCGAGGGCGACTCCTCAGTGGACGAGTCGATGATTACCGGTGAGTCTCGGCCAGTCGACAAAGAGCCTGGTGTAGAGGTTATCGCAGGGACAGTCAATCAAGACGGCAGTCTCCGCATTCGGGTGACGAAGACCGGAGACGAGACGGCACTGGCCGGAATCATGCGTCTCGTCGACGAGGCCCAGCAGTCCAAATCCCGAACGCAACTCCTGGCCGACCGGGCAGCCGGTTGGCTCTTCTACATCGCACTCGCCGTCGCGGGAATTACGGCCGTCGCGTGGGTCATCGCGGTCGGGTTCAACGTCGGCGTCCTCGAACGGGTCGTCACCGTCCTCGTCATCGCGTGCCCACACGCGCTCGGGCTCGCCGTCCCGCTCGTTGTCGCCATCAACACCTCGACGGCGGCACAGAATGGGATGCTCATCCGCGACCGAATCGCCATGGAGGAGGCGCGAAACCTCGACACGGTGATGTTCGACAAGACCGGGACCCTTACGAAGGGCGAACAGGGCGTCGTGGGCGTCGAAGTTGTGGGTGACTGGGACGAAGAATATGTCTTTGAAGTCGCTGCTGGCGTCGAAGGTGACTCAGAGCACATGATTGCTCGCGCCATCAGGAACGCCGCCGAGGAGCGCGGCGTCTCGGGGGCGAGCGTCTCGAACTTCGAGAATCTCCGTGGTCTCGGTGTGAAAGCCACTGTTGCGGGGGAAACAACCTATCTCGGTGGCCCCAACCTCGTCGAGCAACTCGGTATCGAACGTCCCGAGGATATTGTCGCGTTTGCTGACGAAGCAGGGTCGAATGCGCAGACGGTCATCTACCTCATTCAGGACGAATCCGAAGTCATCGCTGCGTTCGCGCTCGCAGACGTCATCCGCGAGGAGAGTCGCCGGGCCATCGACGCGTTGCACGAGATGGGTATCGAAGTTGCCATGCTGACCGGTGACTCCGAAGACGTCGCGAAGGCCGTCGCAGATGAGCTCGGTATCGACCAGTACTTCGCGGAGGTCTTACCAGAGGCGAAAGACACCAAGGTTGCACAGCTCCAGTCCGAAGGGAAACTCGTCGCGATGGTCGGTGACGGCGTCAACGACGCCCCAGCATTGACCCGCGCTGACGTCGGCATCGCAATCGGGTCGGGGACGGACGTCGCCATCGAGTCCGGCGATATCATCCTCGTCGATAACAACCCGCTGGACGTGGTTCGTCTCGTCAGCCTCTCGAAGGCGAGTTACCGGAAGATGCAAGAGAACCTCGTCTGGGCGACCGGGTACAACGTCGTCGCGCTACCGCTTGCTGCCGGCGTGCTGGCACCTCTCGGCATCCTCCTGTCGCCAGCAATCGGTGCGGTGTTTATGTCCCTGTCGACGATTATCGTCGCCATCAACGCTCGGCGACTTCGGGGGGTCGACCTCTCGGTATGAACACTTTGCGAGTCGGTGGCTACGGGGTCAGTCGGCCGGACGATAGCGAGACGGTTACAGACGAACCCTAGTTGGGTTGAAGCTCGGTCTGGCTATCGCTCGTAGTTGTACCTACGAGTTACAGACGAACCTTAGTTGGATTGAAGCACGAAGGGCGCTCCACTCCAAAAAAACGTTCCTAGAAATGGCACTGTCTAGTTAGTGACCTCGTCAGCCGGTGTTCGTCCATCGAGCGATTGATGCGGTCGATAGAAGTTATAATATTGCGCAAATTGTATGAACCACTCGCGGACGCTTCCGTGACTGCCCACCCACGAATTATGGAAGCGGTCGACTCGCATTTTGAGGGTATGAAACCACTTTTCGATGAGGTTTCGCTCGACGTAGTCAAGCCGACCGCTCACTCCTAATCGAGAGAGGGAAGTCTGATAGCCGTAGCCATCAACGAGAAACACAGCATCTGAGAGATCGTGTTTCTCCGAGAGTCGATGGAGAAACGCAGCCGCCGGATCGGTACCATGTCGTCCAAACAACTCGACATCGAGAATCAGTTTTGTCTCAATGTCTATTGCGGCGTACAACCAAGACCACTCGCCAGTGATTGTGACAGCGGTCCCGTCGACCGCAACCCGCGTCGGCGTTGTCTCAGGTGGGTCGTGACCGCTGTCGGCCAGCCGATGTCCCCACTGCCAAATAGCTTGATGAGAGCGTTCAACGTCGAAAAAGCGGAGACTATCTGTTGGTTCGCTGAGCGAACACCTAGTCGTGTGAATCATCCGAATTCGTGGACGTTCCTTCCCGAGGCGAACTGTTCGAGTTCGACACGCGGAACCGTCCAAATTATCTGTCAGGCATAACATCTCTCAGTGGGGCAGCATGCTACGAGATCCAGATATGTTCCGCTCACTCATTAATCGACACCGGGTTCCGGCGTTTCTCCTTGTCGTGTTCGGCTGGGCGTGGGGATGGGACGCGGTGTACTATTCGCTCGGCTGGTGGAAATCGTTGCCAGTCTACATCAACTCGTTCCCGAGACAGTGGGGACTCCCAATCGGTGCGGTACTCGTCGTCTGGGCGAGCGACATCCCACTTCGGGAGTGGCTCAGCCGGGTGTTCCAGTGGCGGTTTCCACCGTGGTTGTACCTCGGTGCGGTGTTCCTCCCGCTTTTCATCGGGGAGGCCCAACCAGTGCTCGCTGCTCTCGGTGGCGGATCAGTGAGCTACTCGCCGCCAGCCCCGCCGCACCTGCTATTCGTGTTCTTCCTGCTCAACGTCGTTCTCTTTGGTGGCGTCGAGGAATTCGGGTGGCGCGGATTTCTCCAACCGCAGTTCCAAGAGCGGATGTCAGTCCTGACGGCGAGTCTCGCAGTCGGTGTGCTGTGGTGGGCATGGCACCTCCCGCTGTTTTTCGGGCATCCGAATTTCACCCCCAACCCGCTGTTCCTCGCAGAATATACGGTGTTTGTCCTCGGCATCTCTACTGTCCTTGGGGCACTCGTCAATGTCACGGACGGTGGAGTGATCCCGGCAGTGCTTATGCACGCCGCGATCAACGTTGGGAGCATTCTAGAGGGTTCCGGTGGCATACTGGACGGTATACTATCGGTCTCGCTCGTCGTCGGCGCGGGTGCGTGGTGGCTGATCGCCGCTGTTCTGGTGGGGCTGTACGGGCGCTCACTGACCCCAAAATCCATGATCGAGTCGCTGTCGTAGCTGCCTCAGACAGCAGGGTCGTCTGACGGCCAGAACCTGTTCGTCACCCATCGAGCACTGCTGTGTCCTTCAGTGCCAAAAACCGCTATACAATACGTTGAACCGACGAGGATAACCCAACACCGAACTCGGTACACGGAGACCGATCTTAGCTACACGATGTCTCGTGGAGATACGCTTCGCCCCACGCGTCCATCGCGTTGATCACGGGTTCGAGCGACGCACCCTGTTCGGTCAGGGAGTACTCAACCCGGAACGGTTTCTCGTTCACGATCGCTCGATTCACGAGCCCATTGTCTTCCAGATCTTCGAGACTATTCGAAAGCACGGTACTGGAAATCGAGTCGATTTCATCTTTGAGCGCGTTGAACCCAAGCGGGCCGTATGCAAGCAGCCGGTGGACGATGACCGGATGCCATTTCTTTCCGATGAGGTGGGCTGTACACGTCACCGTACACCAGTCGTCGTCAGCACACCATGACGCAACGCACTCTTCGTCTTCGGTTGCTCTGCTCATTCTGCTCTAGGGGTACTGGAAGCGGACCTATTATTATCACGCTACTAAGTCACCATCTCGGACCCGGTAGGGGCTCCGCAGTTGATCAGGAAACAGTACCACCTCAGTTTGGACTTCGCTGACGCTTATTCATGTGCTTGGACAGTGCCCACTATGGAACGCGCCTCTGTCGATGATGTCGCGTCGATTCGGCAGTCTGTCCCGGAGTGGGTCCATATCGGGCTCCGACTCGTACTCGTTGCTCTCGTCGCGAAACCAGCGCTGAGTAAGGTCGTCACCTATGGAAGTTCTGTTTCGTTCTTCGACGCCATCGGGATGCCCGCCCCTGCAGTGATGGTCATCATCGCCGGATTCATCGAAGTGGGAGTGGTTGCACTCCTCCTCGTTGGCATCAGAGAGCGACTCGCGGCCGTCTCTCTGATTCCGGTGATGCTCGTCGCGATACTGTACGTCGGGCCAGACTGGAAGAACCTCAGTGTCCTCCTCGGCGCGGTGGGGCTAGTTGTCTTGGAGACTGATTTTGACGCCATCTGGCACCTCATAGAGCGCCGACTTGGTTAGGTTGCACTCACCCGGTGTGGGTCAGTGAGTCCGTCAGTCCGGCCTTGTCGGAGCCGTATTTCGTTGCTCGGTGGTCCGTCGAGTGTGACACAACACAGACTCCGAGCGGGATTCAGTTACGGTGGCGTCCTCGGTTGGGCACTCGACCGCGACACAGCGTCGACGACGGAAGCGTCGCTGACAGCTGTGGACTGAAGCGAACCCGGTTAGGCCACGCTAACCCGGTCAGGGAACCCTTGTCTTAGCTTTACGGCGATCCCCGTCCGAGCTGAGAGCAGGTATGACCGCTGTCGAAATCGAATACTGCGTGCCGTGTGGATTGCTCAAGCCGGCGATCGAAACCCAGACGCGACTTCTGAACGAGTTCGGCCAGGATCTGGATGGGGTTACACTTACCCCTGGCCACGGTGGCATCTTCGTCGTGACTGCCGGTGGAGAGACGATTTGGAACAAAGAGGTTCACGGCAGTGACCTCGATCTGGACCTCATCGTCGAGGCGATTGACGATCGACTCCCGGCAGAAGCCTAACCCCCGAACACGATCCACGTACTGCTGCGGGTGAGATGCGGAACAACCAGACCCACGACGAACTCCACACGCTGGACGGCCAGAATCAGATTCCGTTTCTCGTGGAGCGCCAGCGCGGTGGCACGATGTGTGACCCTCGAGGCAAAGCACCGCCCTCACTCTCGGTGACTGATACCGGCTTGCTCAACAACTGCTACTCGCGTCCGACGAAACTCTCCGCTGACGTCGCACGAATCCCTCGGCCGGCGGTTTGTGACCGCTACCGCCTGTCCCACAGGTCCAGTCGCGGTCCAGCATACAAACACCCAAACCACAGATGGACGAACAGCCTCCATTGATGTCGGACAATGTCGCGACTCGTGCTGCAGCTCTCGTCGACGACTATCTGCTGCTCTGGGTGCTGCTTTCGGTCGGCGTCGGGTTGGCCGTCCCATCCATAGCTGTACTCACACCACTGTCGACGGCGATTCTCGCCGTCATGATCGGTGCCGTCTCACTGACGCTCGCACCCGAGCGATTCCGCCAACTCCGCGGACGAGCTTTGGCTGTGATTCTCGTCATCCAGACTGGCATGCCACTGCTCGCGTTTGCCATCGCCCGGACGCTTGGTCTCAATCCCGCGCTCACAGCCGGCTTCGTGGTTCTCGGTGCGGTGACGCCCGAACTCGTGACGCCGACGATGACCGAACTCAGCGGCGGCGACACCGCGCTTTCGACGGTGGTCCTCGTCGTAGTCGGTCTCGGCACACTCGTATTCGTCCCGGGGGTCGTTGCCGTGTTTCTGGGGGAGTCAGTCACCGTTGAGCCGGTGCTCATCGTCGAACAGCTGTTGCTCGCGGTGGTCATTCCGATGACGCTCGCCGTTGCGGCCCGGTATCGGTGGCCTGACTACATCGGCAAGTACGACGAGATCTATCCGTCCGTGTCGGGACTCATGGTGATCCTCATCATCGGCATCGTCGCGGCGTCGAACGCCACGCTCGTTCGCGATGGCGGGAGCGTCCTCCGTCTCGTCGCAACCGGCGCAGTCGTTCTCAACTGTAGTGGCTACGTTGCCGGCTGGCTCGTCAGCTGGAACTTCACGCGGAGCGAGCGGATTGCTGCGACGCTGTCGATCGGTATGCGCGACTTCGCCGTTGCTGCCGCGTTGCTCGTCGGGGCGGGCTTTCCGACGGCAGCGACACTCCCGGCAGTCGTCTTCGGTATCGTCGAAATGACGACGAGTGCCGGACTCGCGAAGTGGTTTCGCCGACCGCGGTGATCGCTAGCTGCAGTTATCCTGTGTCTCTGCCCATTCGAGGAGCGGATCGAGCCGCTCGCAGAGTTCGTCGCCTGTCTCGGTGAGTTCGTACTCGACGCGAGGCGGGATCTCCGCGTACTGTTCTCGGGAGAGGAATCCCGCCTCGACAAGATCATCGAGGCGGGTCGACAGCGTCGAACTGCTCACCCCGCCGAACGTCTCCTCGATCTCGCCATACCTCGCGGGTCCGATCGCGCCAACCACACAGATCACTTGCATCGCGTACCGCCGACTGAGAAGCTCCATCACACCGCCTACCGGGCAGTAGCAGGTCGTCTCAGCAGTCTGTATCGCTGGGTCGTCAGGTGTCGAGTCTGATGCCTTTTTCATAGCGTTCAGTCACCGCACTTGGTGTAACACTTCGGGCTTGACAGTGTAAACACTCCCGTATTCAAAGTAATGGTGTCTCATGAGTCAAAACGACTCGTCTCGAGCGGTTGTGTGTACGCTAACCGAAGATCAGGAACGAGGACGGAGCGAGGAGGTGCGTTCGCATCTCATCACCACCTCTATCGGGTTTGAGGAGTGTGAAGGCGGTGAGACGAGGCGTTCGCCTCGAATGGCTCGCTACGAAGTGAGGTAGACGCGAGCTTCGTACGGGCCCAGTTCGAACGACGGACGCGGTCGTTTGGGTACGTCGGTGTTCGCGATAGCGAGTTCGAGCCCGTCAAGGGAGACACCGTCGGGCACGGTGAACTCGACCGGACCAGCCTCGAAGTTGAGGACGACGAGACCGCGTTCGTCGCCGAGCGTTCGCGTGTAGGCGAAGATCGCAGGGTCCTCAGGGAGGAGGAGGTCGAACGAACCGTACACCAAGACGTCGTGTTCGTGGCGGAGGTCGATGAGGTCTCGATAATAGTGCCAGACGGAATCCTTGGTCGCGCGAGCATGTTCGACGTTGACAGCCTCGTAGTTCGTGTTGCAGTCGAGCCACGGCTCGCCGTCAGTGAAGCCAGCGTGCGGAGCGTCCGACCACTGCATCGGCGTGCGAGCGTTGTCCCGACCGATGTACTCGATCGCATCTCGGACATCGTCGTAGGACTCCACGTCGCTCTGTTCGAGTGCTTCCTCGACGAAGTTCACCGCCTCGACATCCCTGAGTTCGTCCGGAGAGGCGAACGACGCGTTCGTCATCCCGAGTTCTTCGCCTTGGTAGACAAAGGGTGTCCCGTGGAGGGTGTGGGTGAGCGTGCCGAGGAGTTTTGCGCTTGCTTCGCGATACACGCCGTCGTCGCCGAAGCGAGAGACCATCCGCGGCTGGTCGTGATTGTTGAGATAGATGCTGTTCCACCCATCGTCCGCGAGACCGTCTTGCCACTCCGAGATGATCTCTTTGAGTTCGACGAGCGACCAGTCGCCAGCGTCCCACTTGTGCTCGTCGAAGTCGAAGGTGACGTGCTCGAACTGGAACACCATCGAGAGGCCGTCGCCGTCTGGGCCGACGTACTGTCGAGCGTCATCGACGCAGACGCCGGGCGTCTCTCCGACGGTCAGAAGCGACTCGTCCGAAAGAACCTCGTCGTGCATCTCACGGAGGTACTTGTGAACGTTCGGGCCGTTAATAAAGTGCTCCGCGCCAGTCAGACCCTCCCCTTCGGCACCATCGGGAAGGCCCGCTGCCTTCGAGATGAGGTTGATAACGTCCATCCGGAAGCCGTCGATTCCCTGCGAGAGCCACCACTCGATCATCTCGTAGACGGAGTTACGAACGTCCGGATTCCGCCAGTTCAGGTCCGGTTGCTTCTCGTCGAACAGGTGGAGGAACCACTGGCCGCGAACCTCGTCGTAGGTCCACGCTGAACCGCCGAACATCGACTCCCAGTTGTTCGGCGGGTCGCCGCCGTCACCGTCACGCCAGATGTAGTAGTCTTCGAATGTGCCGTCGCGCCGCCGAGAGCGCTGGAACCACTCGTGTTCGTCGGACGTGTGGTTGACGACGAGGTCCATGATGAGCCGAATGTCGCGTTCGTGGAGTGCATCGAGGAGTCGACGCCAGTCGTCCATGTCGCCGTAGGCGTCGTGTATCGAGCGATAGTCGCTGATGTCATAGCCGTTGTCGGCCTGCGGTGACTCGTACACCGGGCAGAGCCAGACGGCGTCGACGCCAAGGTCGTCTAGGTAATCGACCCGGCGTTCGATGCCCCGGAGGTCGCCGATTCCGTCGCCAGTGGCGTCGTTGAAACTCTTCGGATAAATCTGGTAAACGACCGCCTCCTTCCACCACGCTCGGTCGAGCGCTGTTCTCGTCGTGAGTGTGTCTGTCGGGTTCATTATTCGTACCAGGATTGCGCCTCGCAATCGCTACTACGTGACACGGCTGTCGGGCAGGCACATATAATAGGACAAAACCTCGAAGAATACGTTCTACCAGAAATTTTATTGAGTGGTGTGTAACAATCGTAGATGAACCATGATGGAAGATAACAGGGATAATGGGGATCGCTCACGCCTCTCGCGGCGTCGGTTCGTACAGGCACTGGGAGCAACGGGCGTCACAGCAGGTCTCGCTGGCTGTGGTGGCCAGCAGGCCGTTGAAACGCAGACGACTGCCTCGGAGAGCAGTACTGGACACCCTGCCACCGACACGGCGACACCGGTACCGGTCGATAGTGAGACCAAACAGCGGATTCAGGAACTCGCGTACGTCACGAACCAGGCGCTTCCGGTTTTACCGCTCCAAGAGAAGCTCGCCCAGTCGTTCCAGACGACCGACGACTGGACCGTCCCGTCGAAGGACAGCCCGAAGACGCAACTCTACTGGCCGACCGAGTGGCTCCCACGCTCCGGTGCGTGGAGTCAGGCCGATGGCGCCGACGACACACGACTGACGCTCGCGCAGTGGGCGGTGCCGGAGGATTCGCAGTACAACCCGTGGAACGGGAAGAACTTTGCCGAGCCACGGCGGATGCTGTTCGACCGATTCATGAAGTACAACCTCGCGGAACAGGAACACGAGGGCTACCTCATCACCGACCATTCGCTTGAGGGTCAGACGCTGACGCTGTCGGTCCGCGAGGGACAGACGTGGCACAACGGGGATGCCGTCACCGCGACGGACGTGGCAAATCAGATCAAACTCGACATCTACAACGGTGGCAGTCTCGGTCAGTTCGTCGCGCCCGAGGACAAGGGGAAGGTCTCCGACCGCGTGACGGCCCTCGACGAAACCACCGTCGAACTCTCGCTGGCGACGTCGGCGAACGAGGAGATTCTTCTGGCGTATCTCCAGCCGAAATATCTCATCGCTCACGAGGGAACCTATGGCGAGTATGTGACGCGGTTCGACGAGGCGGCGTCCGACGAGGAGCGCTCTGCGGTTCTCGGTGACCTGTCGAGCATGACCGTGCCCGAACCGGTTGGCTGTGGACCGTTCCAGTTCGAGAACGCGGACACGCAGCGAACCTTGCTCTCGAAGTACGAGGACCATCCGGATGCGGACGCCGTCGACTTCCCGGAGGCCGAGTATCTCTACATGCCGTCGAACCAAAAGCGCTGGAACGCGCTCATCAACGAGCAGACCGACGGCTCGGCGACACTGTTCATGCCTTCCAACAAGCTAACCCAACTGCCGGACTCCGTGCAGGTCAGCCTCATTCCGCGGCACTGGGGTCTGGGACTCGTGTTCAACTTCAACGAAGAGCCGGTCGACGACCCCCGCGTCCGCAAAGCAATCGCCCACGTCGTCAACCGCGAATTGGTGGCGAAGAACTCCGGAGCGGGCACCAACTCGAAGGTTGCGGTCACCTACCCGAGCGGCCTGACCGGCGAGTTCAACGACCAGATCAAAAATCACTGGTTAGAGGAGGTCGTCGGCGAGTTCGAGACGTACGGCCGTGGAGAGGCACAAACAGAGAAAGCCGCCAGTCTGCTCCGGGAGGCGGGCTACGAGAAGACCGATGGGACGTGGAAGAAAGACGGGGAGTCGCTGCGTATCCCTATCAAAGGACCCGCTGGGTTCTCCGACTGGGTCGCGGGCGCACAGACCGTCGTCTCCCAGCTCCAGCAGTTCGGTATCGAAGCTGAAGCCGTGATGAAAGATACCTCGACTTACTGGGGGAAGGACTACACGAACGGCGACTTCGTCGTCGGCCTCCAAGGGTGGGCGTCGTACGACCAGTCATATCCGTACTTCCACTTCAAGTGGCTCTTCGATAGCTGGGACGCCAAGAACGCCTGGAACCTTCCGGACGAGTTCGAAGTACCCGTCCTCCATGAACAGGCCCGCGACAGCGAGACGGTGACACCCGCGACACTCGTCTCGGAGCTGGCTACGACGAGGGAATAAGGGGGCAAGAGACATGAGCTACATCGTAAAGCGGCTCGGCCAATCGATACTGACCGTCTTGGTGGTGGTGTCGGCGAGCTTCGGTCTCATCCGACTTCTGCCCGGCGGCCCGCTCGATTACCTCCGAGCACAGGCGATTCAGCAGGGCGGGAGCGACCTGTCGATGGCCGAAATCAACGCCCGAATCGCCGCGCAGACGAACATTGCGGTGGACGAACCAGTGTACGTCCAGTATCTCGACTACATGGCGGCGATGCTTCAGGGCGACTTCGGGCAATCGATCTGGTACGACAAAGCCGTCACGAGCGTTCTCGGCCCGGCCATCCCGTGGACGGTCTTTCTGACCGCCTCGGCGCTGTTCCTCGCGTTCACTGTCGGTGTCTCACTGGGCGCGTTCATGGCCTACAAGGAAGGTTCGAGCTTCGACATCGCGAGTACGGGCATCGGACTGTTCCTCAACTCCACGCCCGGGTACGTCGTCGCGTTATTGTTCGTTGCCTTCCTCGGCTACCGGTTCGAACTGTTCCCGACGGGCGGCCGCTACGCCTCCGAACTCACGCCGGGACTGAACCTGCCGTTCCTGACGAGCGTCCTCTACCACGGCACGATGCCCATCCTGTCGATGGCCATCGTCGGGTTTGGTGGCTGGGCGCTGAACATGCGCGGGAACAGCATCCGCGTCCTCGGCGAGGACTACCTTCGTGTCGCTCGTCTGCGCGGATTGCCGACGAGACGAATCGCCATCCGGTACGTCGCACGCAACGCTATCCTGCCGATGTACACTGGGCTGATGATCGCTATCGGCACCGTCTTCGGCGGGGCAGTCATCATCGAGAATATCTTCTCCTACCCGGGCGTCGGCTTCTACCTGATTCAGGCTATCAACGCGCGCGACTACCCGCTGATGATGGGTGGGTTCATCCTCATCACGGTGGCGATGATCATCGGAATTACCATCGCAGACCTGACCTACGGGTGGCTCGACCCGCGGGCCAAAGGAGGTGACTCGCGTGAGTCCTACTGACGACGACGACTCTCTCACTCGCGGTCCCGATGCTGCGTCCGGTGAGGTCGACGAGAATTCGGAACCACGCTCGGCAATCACTGGCCACGACCGAACCAATCGGGTGGCGACCGACGGCGGGGCCACGGCCTCGGAATTCCAGCAGATGGCCGATGTGTCGATGAGCGACGCCGAACGCCGCCGCCAGTGGTTCGAAGAGCGGGTTCTCGCACCGGGGCGCATCGTCTGGGGCGACTGGCGAGCCCGAACGGGCATCTTCATCGTGCTTGGCTATCTGGTTATGGGAACGGTCGGTCCCCTCCTTGTCGGCGAGCCGCGTCCCAACCAAGGACCGCTTCTCGTCGGCGCGTTCCGGACACTTCAGTACCCGCTCGGGACGACCGCCTCGGGTGAGAGTATCTTCTCACAACTGGTGCACGCGACACCATCGATGCTCATCATGATCGCGTCCGGTGCCGTGTTCACGGTCGGACTGGGGACGGTACTCGGGACAGTTGCGGGCTACAAAGGCGGCCGTTTCGACAGTCTCCTGATGACCATCACGGACATCATGATGACCATCCCCGGACTGCCGTTGACGATCGTATTAGCCGCGGCACTCGACATCAAAGGGAGCCCGGTCACCATTGGCATCCTCATCACGATCAACGCGTGGGCAGGCCTCGCGCGGGCGGTTCGTTCGCAGGTACTCACGCTTCGCGACGCCGAGTACGTCGAGGCCTCCCGCATCATGGGCATGGAGACACCGACCATCATCGCCGGTGACATCATCCCGAATCTGATGCCGTACATCACGATGAATTTCGTCCAGCAGGCACGGGCCGTCATCTTCGGCTCTGTCGGCCTCTACTTCCTCGGGGTGCTGCCGTACAACGGTATCAACTGGGGCGTGATGATGAACGCGGCCGTCAACCGTGCCGGGGCGACATCCTCGCCCGCGGCGTTCCACTGGCTGTTGCTGCCGATGTTGACGATTATCGTCCTCGCGCTGGGGCTGACCCTCCTCGCACAGGGTGCAGACCGCATCTTCAACCCGCGGGTTCGGGCCCGGCACGCGAAGTCGATTGCGAGTCCCGACGAGCCGAGTACGACTACGACAGACACAGGAGGAATCTGAGATGCCGCAAACGTCCGCGATGCAAGGAAGTACAGAGACGGACCACAACGCCGCAGACCCTATCGTAGAGGTCCGCAACGTGAGCGTCACCTACGACCTGGAGCACCGTGACGCGATGGTTCTCGACGACGTTAGTATCGACCTCCGACGCGGCGAGATTCTCGGCGTCGTCGGCGAGTCGGGGTCGGGCAAGTCCATGCTGGCCAACGCCATGATGGATGCCGTCGAAGAACCTGGAATCACCACCGGTAACATCCGGTACTATCCCGAATCAGGAACGGAGCCAGTGAACGTCCTCGACCTCTCGGAACGAGAACTGAACGACCTCCGGTGGGAGGAAATCTCGATGGTGTTCCAGGGGGCGCTCTCGTCGTTCAACCCTACGATGACGATTCGTGGCCACTTCGAAGAGACGTTGCAGGCCCACGAGTACGACGTCGACGAGGGGATGGAACGAGCCCACGAGCTCCTTTCGGACCTCTATCTCGACCCTGACCGAGTGCTGGATTCGTACTCCCACGAACTATCTGGCGGCATGAGCCAGCGGGCACTCATCGCGCTCTCCCTCATCTTGGAGCCGAACGTCCTGCTCATGGACGAACCGACGGCGGCGCTCGACCTACTCATGCAACGGTCGATTCTGAGCCTGCTCGACGACATCAAAGAGAAATACGACCTCTCGATTCTGTTTATTACCCACGATCTCCCGCTCGTGGCGGGGCTGGCCGATCGACTGGCGATCCTCTATGCCTTCGAACTCGCGGAGGTCGGGCCGAGCGAGCAAGTCGTTCGCCACTCGCAGCATCCCTACACGCGGGCACTGCTGAAGGCGGTCCCCAGCCTCGATGCACCGCTTGAGGGAATGAAACCTATCGAGGGGTCGGCACCGAACCCAGCGCACACGCCGGATGGTTGTCACTACGCGCCGCGGTGTCCACTCGCAACGGACGAGTGCCACAAGGGGGCTCCCCCGTGGGACGATATCGGTGACGACCATCGAACAGCGTGTTTCCACCACGACGACGCAGCAGACGCGGTTCCCTTCGAACACGAACAGGAGGTGACTCGCTCGTGAGCAACTCGACTGACTCTGCACCCGGGCAGTCTACTGACAATACTTCGGACGACGATGTCGTGATGTCGCTCGAAAATGTCTCGGTTCACTTCGAGAAGGAACAGGGATTCGTCGACTCATTCCTCAACGATGCTCCGAGCGTGCAAGCAGTCGATGAGATCTCCATCGACATTGCGGAAAACGACGTCCTCGCGCTCGTCGGCGAGTCGGGGTGTGGGAAGACCACGCTCGGAAAAACCATCATCGGCGTTCAACGCCCGACCGACGGCAGCGTCACATACCGCGGCCAAGATGTCTGGGACGCCAAAGACGGGAACGGAAACGTCGAAATTCCGTACGGCGACATCCGCAAGGCGCTCCAAATTATTCATCAAGACCCCGGCGCAGCGCTCAACCCCAACCGGAAGGTTCTGACTTCACTCGAGGCTCCCCTCGAGCGGTGGCAGCCCGAACTGACGACGGAAGACCGTCGGGCGCGGATCTTCGCGTTACTGAAACGAGTTGGGATGGACCCGCCCGACGAGTACGCCCATCGGTTCCCCCACCAGCTTAGTGGTGGCGAACAACAGCGTGTTGCGCTCGTCCGGGCACTGCTGATGAATCCCGATGTCATCCTCGCGGACGAAGCAGTGAGCGCTCTCGACGTGTCGCTCCGCGTGGAGACGATGGACCTGCTCTTGGAACTCCAAGAACAGTTCAACACGTCGTTCGTCTTCATCTCACACACGCTGTCGAACGCCCGTTACCTTGCGGAAAAAGCCGGTGGACGCATCGGCATCATGTATCTCGGCGAACTCGTCGAAATCGGGCCACCAGAGGAGGTACTCGGGAATCCGAAACACCCCTACTCGAAAGTGTTACGCTGGGCGACCGCGGACCTCGACCCGAGCAGTCAGGAGATGGTCGACCCGCCGGTCCGCTCGATCGACATTCCTGACCCGGTCGACCCACCGTCTGGCTGTCGCTTCCACACGCGGTGTCCCGAAGCTCGAGAGGTATGTACGACCAACGCGCCAGAACTCGGGGCCGACACAGGAGTCCCCGGCGCTCGCTGTGCAGCCTGCCACCGGACCGACCCTGACCACGAGTACTGGAACAGTCCACCCCTCGACGGGGTCGAAACGACCGACCACCACCGCGACGACTAACATGCCAGTATCCACTCAACATCCCATACACGTGCCACCCGGAGCCGTCCGCTCTCCCGGACGCCCACGGAGGGACCTCCCATGACAGCGGTGTGGCGTGCGTTTTTCGCGTCCAGCGCCGTCTTGTTAGCGCTTCTGGGGCTTTCCATTCCGTACATCGAACCGGGGACGGCGACGTTCGTCGTCTCGGTACTGAGCCTCGGGTTGCTCGGTCCGATGTTTCTCGGCTCGGCTGTGTTCATCTACGTCGACTGGGACCCGTTCGAGGAACTGGCATCGAACAACTGACAGACGAGAGACCATCCTACAATCATGCCACGTGCACTCGTTGCCATCGAGAAGGCGGACCGTGACCGAGACGTCCTGCAGAGAGCAAGAGCGTTTGCCATCGGAGCCACAACCGACCTCGTCGTCGTCGCACTCGTGAGCCCCGAAGAGTACCACGACACCGAGACGACACTGGACACGATCGGTCGAGCCGAACACACAAGGTACGACGAAGACGCCGTGCTCGACGCCGTCTCCGGCGGTGTCAAAGACGCTGCGAGCGACATCCTCGGAGCCGCCGTCGACTACGAACTCAGAACAGTCGTTGCCGATAAAGGTGACCAAGCGACGGCGCTCCTCGATATCGCTCGGGAAACCGACTGCGACCACGTATTCCTCACTGGGTACCGGCGGTCACCGACCAAGAAAGCCATCTTCGGTGACCGGGCCCAGCAGGTAATCCTCGAATTCGAAGGGTACGTGACCGTCAGAATGGACTGAGAGTCGGGACTCGCTTCGTCCGGAAGCGGCTTATCGGCCCGTCTCAGCACCATCCTCTCCTCTACAACATATATAACCGGATGTCCACAACCTACGACTACGATGTCGGGACCCGGACAGACGGACGAGACGGCGCTCAGAAACGAGTTAAGCGTGTTCGGTCTCTCTGACACAGAGATCGACACGTATCTCGCTTTGCTCTCGTTGGGTGAGGCGACGACGCGTACGATTGCCGACGAGGCGGGCGTCACACAGCGGGCCGTCTACGGAATCGCCGAGCGACTCGAACGCCGAGGGCTCGTCCGCGTGAAAGACCACGCCTCGCCGACGACCATCAGCGCGTCACCGCCACAAGAGGCGATGGAGAACCTGTCGGCGCGGCTGGAATCGATGATCCCATCGCTCGAGGAGCGATTCGAGCAGACGACGGACGGGGCCCCCGAGATACAGATGGTAAAGTCCCGCGAGACAGCCCTCAAACGATTGCGGAACGCGCTTTCGAAGGCTGAGACAGAGGCGCTCGTTGCTGTCCCCGAGCACGCCTATCCCGAAGTTGAACAGGAACTCCGGGACGCGGTCGACAGAGGGGTGTTCACCTTTCTCCTCCTCGGCGAGGTTGACGACGTCGATACCAGCGCACACGATTTCACTGGGGCTGCGGATGCCGTCCGCTACTGGGATGCGGCCCTGCCGGTGTTCTGCATCGTCGACAACGAGTCGGCACTGGTCGGTGACCCCCACATCCTCTCGTTGCCGCACAGCGGTGACGAAGCTGTCTCCGTCTCGCAGGGACACCTTACGAGTTCCATTCTCGGGACATATCTCAGTGCCTACTGGCCCGCATCCAAAATTCAGTACGTGGCGGACCCTGCCTCACTCCCGAAAACGTTCGACTGGTTCCGAGAAGCGGTGTTTCACGCGTTCCTCCACCGGAAAGAAGGAAACAACATCTGGGCCGATGTCGTGACGGAGAACGGAGCGGAGTTCTCCGGGAAGGTGAGCGACGTCAGACAAGCCTTCATCGAACCGGCATCGAACGATTATACGCTAGAAACGAGCATCACTCTGGAGACGGACGATGGCGAGGTTAGCGTTGGTGGCCCAGGTGCGTTTATTGAAGAGTATCGGGCTAAGACGGTCACACTCCGACTAGAACCGTAGTCGCTGAGGCCAATTAGTCGTGAAACGTTGCGACTGACCGATCAACCGCTCGAACGGTGTCAGTCGAAGTACGAGTAGTGCCACCTCGTTTTGATCTCGTGGGAGGTCGCCGCCAGAGGCTGTTGTTGCTCATCCAACGGTGGGCCACCGACTGTTCACATTCCATTCAAACGGAATATCGAACCAATGCGGTTTCACTAGGAAAACTAGGTGAGTTAGAAATAAAGGCACTGTCTAGTATACAATTTGCGCAATACTATAACTTCCACCGACCGCATCAAGCGCTCGACGGACGAACACCGGTTGAGGAGGTCACTAACTAGACAGTGCCTCTGTATGTGATATTGGGGACGGCGTGTGACCGGATACGCTACCTCCATTCAGCAAACAGTTCCTGTGCGGTTTGAGGGGTTTCGACGGAGCCGATTACTGACTCACAGCGTGAAATTTCGAAAGCACCTCCTCAGGAACTGGATTCGTATATTCGAATGATTCACCCTCACACAGCGTCTCGAAGTCTCGATCAGTCGTCACGAGTGCATCAGCATCGGCCTCACGGGCGAGTGCGAGATAGAAACAGTCGTACACGTCGTGATTTTTCTCGGCGCTAATCTCGTACGCCTGCAGAATGGTCTCTGGGGTTACCTCGACGGACTCCATGGGGTATTGAAGCAGCGAACTAATCGCACTCCGCGCGTCCACGGTGGAAAACCCGAGGTCTTCGAGGACCCACTGCACGCGCAGCGGAAGATAGCCGAACATCAACAGCGTCTGCTGTCCCTGTAACGCGGGGACGAGTTTCTCGGCAATGTAGGGGTGGCCGGGGTGGTCATCGACCAACTGAATGGAGAGTGCGTTGAGGTCGGGCAGGATGCGCATGTTATCGGCCACCGAACGTTGCCTCACCAGCATCGCGGAACGCCGTTTCTTGCCACTCCTCGTCGGACTTCCCAGCCGACAGCGTCTGTAACTCTGGCAGTTGGCGTACCAACCGAATGTCAGACCCTTCTCGAATCACCGTGAACGTCGTCCCATCGTCGAGGTGCAGCTCGTCTCGGAGTGACTTTGGAATCGTCAATCGGCCGCGTTCATTGAGCGTTGCCTCACCGTACTCGTTGTCGCTGTTTCCATCAATCGAACTCATTGATTCTGATCTATCTAATCAAACTCTTTCAATCACCATAAATCTAGGTGTCTGGACTATACTGAATGGCCTATTCAGATTATTCAGGCGGTCGTCGGATTGGCGTACCACCAAGAAAGCCCCCGCGGCCCCTTTCAGTCCCACCCGGTTTGAAAGACACATTGCACAAGATGGCTACTCACCATATTGCCCGAGCAGATATTTAGTGGAAACGTCCAAATTGATGTGCATGACTGCTGAGTCGCCACGTGGACCACCCGAAGACGATTTCGCAGACGGACTCCGTGAGCGGCTGGACGCTGCGCCAGCAGACGAGCGGGTGTATCGTGTTGCACTCGAACTCACCAAACCAGCACGTGTCTCGGAAATTGCGACGCGTGCAGACTGTTCGAAGAATGCAACGCGGCGACACCTCAATCGACTCACAGAGAGTGGCGCCCTCACGAAAGTGACAGAGAACCCCGCGACGTTCGAGCGTAATGAGTCGTACTTCGCGTGGCGGCGTCGGACACGACTCGCAGAGTTCAGCGAGACGGAGTACAAAGAACGCCTTGGTGAGTTACTTGCAGAGGACGACGCCTACCGAGACACCTACGGCGTGGACGACCCTCAGTTCGTATGGTCGTAGAGTTTCGCCTTCCCATCGAGAGCGGTCGTGAAAACCCACTTCAGCGCCCAACCCCGTCGGTTGTTCGGAAAGTCCATCCAGACGGCGTGTGACAG